>JAYUYX010000046.1:0-16873 GCA_043752205.1 Chitinophagaceae bacterium | reverse complement strand
CAGATACAGGCAAGGAGGTATTTTGATTCGAGTTCTTTTGATGCATGCTTAAATGCATACATGTATTCAAAATAGTGATTGGCGCAGATATAGAAGATGGTAATAAAAATTATTACAGCAGCGATAAGCTGTGTTGTAAAGGCAAGCCTGGCAAAATTCAACCACGATCTTTTTTCCTGTAGATCGATCTTTCTGCTGGCAGTAAAATAAGCGATGGTTGAAATGATGGATGCAACAAATGCAAGTAGTACAAAGAAGTGCCCGATACGTCCGGGTAATAAGTGTTCGCCTTCAAATTCCATTAAGTAAAATTATTTAGTATGCTGAATCCTTTTGGTTAGTGATGGTCTTCTCCAATTCCTTTTTGTCATCTTTGTACTTGCTTGGGCATTTTAAAAGAATATCCTTGCATTCAAAATGGTCTGCCTGCATGGTGCCTTTCATTACAATACGCTCACTTTTTTCAAGGTCTGTTGGCTTACTGTTCTTAAAGATCACTTTGGTCTTTCCGCCCAGGCTGTCTACAGCATAAAAACTCAGGTAGTTGGGATTGTTGATGGCATCATACTCAATAGGTTCACTTTTATCCAGTTTTGCGATCAGGTGAACAAATGTGCCTTGCTTATTTTTGGCGGAATTAATACTCTCATACGTAGAGAAATCACCTGCAGAAAAGACGATCAGGGCAACTATTAAAGCAGCTATGGCAACCAGGAATATTATATGTGTTCTTTTCATCTTTAAATTTTCGGGGCAAAGGTAGTTCAATTCGGCTTTTTCTTTCCATTTTATATGACCAGTGGCCATTAAGCTATTAGAATTAATATTTTTTAGTTTTTAGTTAATAAAACCTGTTTGCAGGCGGCATTGTTCTGCAGTAGCTTATCTTTGCAACGTTTTTTAAAACATGCTGTTTAATTAAATAATAATGATGACCGATCTTTCCACTTTTGATCACAATTCTGTTGGTAATCCAAACAACAATATTTTTGGCTTGCCCTTTACTGAAGAAGAAGCCCGGCTAATTATCTTGCCAATTCCCTGGGAAGTAACAGTAAGTTATAATGCAGGCACTGCCAGGGCACCTGAACATATTTTTAATTCCAGTCTGCAGGTTGACCTGTTTGATCCAGATGTAAAAGATGGATGGAAGCAAGGTTTTTATATGCGGCCATACGATAAAAAAGTATTGATGAAAAGTGACTACCTGCGCAAGGAAGCTGAGTTGTACATTAATTATATAGCTCATGAGGAAATTGTTGCAGACAATAAGTTTATGTGCAAATCTCTTAAAGAGATAAACGAAGGGAGCGCTTTTTTAAATAATTGGGTTTTTGAACAAACGAAGGAATTGCTGAATGCAGGCAAACTCGTTGGGCTTTTAGGTGGAGACCATAGCACTCCGCTGGGCTACTTTAAAGCAATTGCCGAAAAGCATGGTGATTTTGGCATCCTGCAAATTGATGCTCACTGTGATCTCCGAAAAGGATATGAAGGTTTCAAATATTCTCATGCTTCCATCATGTACAATGCATTGGAAGAAATACCTCAACTGAATAAGCTGGTACAGGTAGGGATAAGAGATTATTGCGATGAGGAAGTTGATTACATCAATGCAAATAATAACCGCATCATTACATACTTCGATAAAGATATAAAGGAGCGTCAGTATGAAGGCGAGACATGGAAACAGATTGTTGATGAAATAATTACTCATTTACCACAGAAAGTTTTTATCAGTTTTGATATTGATGGGTTAGATCCAAAACTTTGTCCGCATACGGGAACACCGGTACAGGGCGGGTTTGAAACGGAGCAGGTGTTTTACATCTTTAAAAAAATTACTCAAAGCGGCCGCCACTTCATTGGTTTCGATCTGAACGAAGTAGGAGTTAGTCACGATGAGTGGGATGAAAATGTAGGAGCCCGGTGTTTATTTAAACTATGCAATTTACTGGTTGCTGCAAACCCGGCATAATGAAATATACATTCATGCTGAAAGATAATAACCAAAAAGCCTACAATGGCTTTGTATGGTTTTTATTTTATTTACACCTTATTGCCGCAGCAGTGGTTGCTTTAAATACCAATGATGAAGCAATAAGATTGAGTATGTATATCTTACTCGGTTTTTACACAATTGTAAGTGCCGGTTATTTTTTTTTAAGAAAGCAAAAAAAAGCATTTACAACCTACGCTTTGATAATGGCGTTATTGTACGGCAATTTCTGGTTTAAGTATACAGGCGTAATAGCTTTTATGATATTTCTAGGAGTGTATGTCTTTATCTTATACATTCAATCCAAAAAAGCCTATGTATCATCTTCAGAAGCAGGAATAAGTATTACGGGGATATTAAAAACAATGCTGTATCCCTGGCAGCAATTGGATAATGTAATTTTAAAGGATAACATACTGACCATTGATTTTAAGACTAACAAGATCATCCAATCAGAAATTGTAGAAGAAGCCGCAAAGACTGACGAAATAAATTTTAACCTCTTTTGCAAAGCGCAGCTTAAAAACAATGCTTAACATAAAAAAAGCAGCCACTAAAAAAATAACATGTTAACAGGCAGCCCTTACATATTATATTCAGATGGTGAAGGAAATATTTTTGAGGATACCTCACTCTTTGTAACAGGCCGCAGTGGCTGGGATGCAATGCCTATACAGTCAGACGAATGGATAGAACTACCAACAGGTGGAAATTTATATGAACTGCCGGGCCGTAAAGGAATTGGTATTGATGTGGAAACAGGCGAGATGCGTTTATGTGAAAAAGGATGGGCCGTTGCAGCATTTATTCCCCCGGCACATACCGGGTTATACATGGCTGCATATGAAACTGAAAAAGATGCACCCACACTTCCATTATTTTGTTATACAGCTGCAGGATGGCTCGATGAAAAGATCTACGTACCTGCTGTAAGAATTGAGCAGGATATCAGGCAGGAGTCAGAAGGATATGTTGATGAGTTGATTGAAAAAGGCACACAAAATTTACTGGAAGCTTACCCACATAACCGCCTGGTAAAACATTTAATGGAAAACTGTTGTATGACCTACACCTGCCCGGCCGCAAGAAACCTGGCCATTGGAAGGTGGGAGTGCCCCGTACCAGTTTCACCAGCATGCAATGCAAACTGCATCGGGTGTATCTCATTCCAACCGTTGGAAGAATCGATCATCAGTACGCAGGACAGGTTAACTTTTAAACCTACACCTGAAGAGATTGTTGAATTTACCGTGCCGCATCTGGAAACGGCCCCATTTCCGTTGATTAGTTTTGGACAGGGTTGCGAAGGGGAGCCTTTGTTAATGTGGGAAACGATACGTGATTCAATTATAGAAATAAGAAAGCATACGCAAAAAGGGAGTATAAATATTAATACCAACGGAAGTATGCCCAAAGCTGTAAAAGCCTTATGCGAAGCAGGTTTAAACAGCATGCGTGTAAGTACAAACTCAGCAAGGGAATCTGTTTATACGCCTTATTACCGTCCTAATAATTATGTTTTTGAAGACCTTTTTGAAAGTTTAAAAATAGTAAGAAGCTATGGTGGCTGGACGAGCATTAACTATTTTGTTTTTCCGGGCATGACGGACAGCATAGAAGAATACGAGGCATTGCGAAAGCTTATAAAAGAAACAGACCTATGTATGATACAGTGGCGCAATTTTAATATTGACCCTGATTGGTATTTAGGAAAAATAGGTGTTACCGATACAGGCGAATGCATGGGTGTAAAACAAATGATGGAATTAATAAGGGAAGAATTTCCCGTTTTAAAATTCGGGTACTTCAATCCTTCTATCGAAAGGATAAAAGGAAATTTTGAGGTTGATTTTGCACACTAATACAATTTGTTTTATATTTATATAAATTTAAAACTGATGAAAAGTATTATTCTAAAGTTGCGGATTTCGGGTATTGTGGCTTTTTTTCTTTTTATATTTTCTATGTTGGTATTTCCACCCGATTCAACATTTCAATTTAACCAGGTACAGCCAATTCTAATTCTTGTTTCATTTGTGATTTTCGCTATTTTAATATTGTTTCAGCTTTATGAGTTTTATCTCAGAGTAAATGCAAGAAAAGAAGAAACCGATCCATAATCTTTCATTAAGCACTAAAAGCGCAGAAATAACTTAAGGTAAATGGTATAATCGTCTGTTGTTTGCCATTCTTTTGTAGCCCTTGACTTAAATACGTATTCTCCTTTCTCGGTTCCGGCAAAGCTAAAAGAGCAGGATCCTTTTTTACCGTTTCCACAACTCAATACTTCAATTCCAACAAAAAATTCTTTTTCACTAAATATAAGGTCGTACGGAGTCAGGTCAAATTCAGGCACTTTTGAATCGAGCGATAATTTATTTACAAGTATGGAAATTGAATCCCCTAAAATTTCATCTCCCGGCATTCCATCTACCACTTTTCGGATATGAACACGCAATGTACAGGTGTCGCACGTATTACCGGCTTTAAAGCGGATCTTATCTATTTTAAATTGCTTATAAGGCAATTTGAAAATACGGCCTATTTCACCGCCTGTTTTTTCAGCGCTCCAACTTCTATAATATCCAACTGATTCTGACATGGTGCCCACTACCTCATGGGAATTGAATACGGTAACACCTTCCAGGCTTTTTACAACTTCTGAAAGTACAAATTCTGATTTTTTTATTGCTGTTTGTACGGGCAGTTTAATACTTTGATAACCTATTGATGAAATAACAACGGTATCATTGGCTCTGGAATTGTCAAGATGCAACGTAAAAATTCCTGCTGCATTTGTCATGGTTTGTATGCCTCTATGATTTAACAGCCCTACGCTTACAGCCGCAGCGGGGGTTGCATCGTTTCTATAAATTACCCTTCCTTTAACGGTTAATTGTGAAAAAACAATATTGGGAATTAATATAGATGCAAAAACAAAAAAAATCGAAAATAAAAGAGGAATAAATTTTTTGCTTAAGGGCATAGGGAATAATTATATATTACTTTATAAAATGAATGCAATATTACATTAATGAGGTAAAATAACTGAATGCAAATTAAGTAAAAGGATGAGCGGTAATCAGCAATATATTGTTAAAAATAAATGGCTGTTGGTATTTACAAACTTATTTTAAAGTTTCGGCGAGCCATTTATAAAATTCGTGTTGCCAAACCAATGCATCCTGAGCAGTTAATACCCAATGGTTTTGATCCGGCAATAAAATAAATTTACTTTTTATACCCCGCAGCTGTGCTGCCTGAAAGGCTTGCTGGCCCTGCTCAATAGGCACACGGTAATCTTTTGCACCCTGATAAATTAAAATGGGCGTGTTCCATTTATCTACAAAATTGCTGGGCGAAAATTGAGCATAAGATTTTTGTGCAGCAAGATTTTTCTTATCCCAATAGGCACCCCCATAATCCCAGTCTACAAACCATAGTTCTTCTGTAGTACCATACATGCTTTTAAAATCGAAAATACCATCGTGGCTTATAAAAGATTTAAAGCGTTTGTTGTGCATGCCTGCAAGCATAAAAACAGAATAGCCTCCATAGCTTGCACCAACACAACCCAGGCGGTTCTTGTCAACAAATTTTTCTTTGCTCAAAGCATCAATAGCACTTAAATAATCTTTCATTGCCTGCCCACCATGATCCTTACTGATGTCTTCATTCCATTTGGTGCCATGGCCGGGCATGCCCCTGCGGTTTGGTGCTATAACTATATATCCATTTGCAGCCATTAACTGTAGGTTCCATCGGAAAGAATAAAATTGCGTTAAGGGAGATTGCGGACCTCCCTGGCAATACAGCAGCATAGGATATTTTTTTGAGCGATCAAAATCGGGGGGATAAATTACCCAGACCAACATATTCTTCCCATCCGTTGTTTTTACAAAACGCCTTTCGGTTTTGCTCATGCTGAGTGAAGCGTAAGTAGCATCATTAACATGTGTTAGTTGAGCCATATTGCCGGTTGCAAGATCAACAGTGTAGATCTCTGCTGCATGGTTCATGTCAGTCCGCGATACAATCAATACATTACCCGATTGACCAATGATACCGTTCACATCAAAATCTCCTTTTGTGATCTGTGTTATGCGGGGAAGCATTTTTGTTAAGCCCGGATAAGTAACTTCAAACAACTGCAATGTGCCATTAACAGGAGCAATAAAATAAATTGACCTGCCATTTTCACTCCACCTGTAACCTTCTACATGGATATCATCTCTTGATTTTGTAAGATTCATTTTTGTTATCCCGTTGCTTACAACCAGGTCCTGTTTATCAGATTCAAACCCATCCCTGCGCATGCTCATCCAGGCCATTTCTCCTTTGCTGTTGAAGGCTGGATTAATATCATAACCCATCATGCCCTCGGTTAAGTTTGTTGTTTTGCCGGTTTCGATATTGTAAGCAAACAGATCGGTATTAGTGCTGATGGCATAAGCAGTTCCATATTTTTTCTTGGTACAATAAACCACTTCTTTTCCATTTGGATTCCATATATAATCTTCATCGCCGCCAAAAGGTTTTTGTGGGCAATCATAAGGCTCACCAGGCATTAGATCTATGGGTATGCCTGGTACGCCATTTACCAGCGGCGTTAACATTACGTGATTAAAATTTCCGTCTTCATAAGTATCCCAATGCCTGTAGTTTAAATTATCAAAAATGTACACGTTTGATCTTTGCAGATCAGGATAATATTCCTTGCCGGTAACTTTTTTAATTTTTACTTCAGCATGGCTGATCAAATATTTTCCATCAGGAGATATTTTTTCATTTTTAAGCATACTGTCTGCATTACTTACAGGCAAAGGATTTCCACCACTTACAGGAATAGCATATATTTTTCTGCTGCTTTTATTTTCAGTTGCATTAGGCGTAGACACTGAATACAAAACATATTTGCCCTCCTTTGAAATACTCAGTCCGGATACCCTGCCCAACTTCCATAAAAGTTCGGGTGTCATTTTGTTTTGCCCCATGGCTGAAAAGGAGAGGAGTAAGGTTGCAAAAAAGGCAAATCGTTTCATCGTTTATTTTTTGGTTTGACTTTTAATTGATTTAATTTGTTCCAGATCTTCGCTGGCAGTATTGGTTTAATTAGTTGTCCTAAATATGTAGTTGGAAATTTTTCTTTAATTCCAAATTGTTCAGGCTCTGTTGAAGGGCATACGTAGGTTCCAAAAAAAATGTCCATCAAAGGTGAAATATTTGCATAGTTTCCCCTATCTCTTTCTTTATCGTGATGCCAATGGTGTAATTCCGGTGAACCAATCAATACTTTTAGTGACCCAATCGATAACCTTACATTTGAATGAATATAAATTGCCCAAACTCCACGAAAAGCCACAATTGCTGCAATTGTATTTAAGTCAAATCCAAAAAGTAATACCGGTAAGTTTATTATCCCAACTGTATAAATAGAATCTATCGGATGTTCCCTATGGGCTGCAAGCCAATCCAGTGTTTCTGCTGTATGGTGAACTTTATGAAACCTCCACAGGAAATCATATTTGTGTTGAAGCCGATGCCCCCAATAGATCAAAAAATCACTTAGCATGAGTACTTCAATAGCCTGCAACCAAACAGGTTGTGCACCAATAAACGTTCTGAAAGAAAGAGAAATATTTTCATCGAGCCAGGCACCAAAAAAATTAAGTGCAGTTAGTACCAAAGCGCTCCATATAAGGTATTGTCCAAAAAAATAACTGAGGTCTAAAAACCATTTTGGTCTAAAGATCGGTTGATGTTCTTTTGCAGGAAAAGCTTTTTCCATTGGAATAAAGACCAAAGCTAAAAACAATAAACTTGCCCCGGTAGCCAAAAGAATATTTATTAAACTCATTGTTGCTTTTTTTGTTTTTCTTTTTCTTTCAGCAGGCTGTCGAGTGTAAGCATTTTGGGCTCCAGGATCATTCCTGACTTTGAGCTGTACATCATTTCAGGTTTCGACCGCTGCAACATTTCTTTTTCTATATCGGTTGGATCCACAGGCGTTGAATCTTTTTTGGGGATTGTCCTGCTGGGAGGGCTGTACCTAAAATCGGTGACAACCAGCGATTTTGATGAAGACATTCTCATTCTTTGTAATCTTCGCAAAGAGTCATAGGCAGCTTTTACTGAATCAGCAGTTTGCTTTGCACCAACGCCGCCGTTGGGGCTTGTGAAATTATTATCAGTGTTTTTGTAAAAAAAGGTGTTCAATGAACCGTTTCTGTATAAAAGAAAGATCGTAAACAACACAACGAAATTTGTTATTGCAATTATTTTAAAAATGGTTGATCTGTTCATGTATTTTCAATTTAACTGGATCTATAAATACCCTTGTACTATTTGTCAACCCAAAATTTATTAATAGCGAACTGCGCAAGATAAGTAGAGCCCTTCTCTTTATAAATAAAGCGTATGTTATTGTTTACAATGTCAATGATCAGGTAGTAACTATATCCTGCATCACTCAATGCATCAAACTCCCAGCGACCATTTAGTTCATCTTTTTTTGTGGATAGTATGCGATACAAAGATGTCTTGTCAGCAGTTAGATGGCTGCATATAGTAAAATCTTTGTCAAATTCAAAGTAAGTTAATTCCGCCTTGTCTTTAAAAACCGGATTGTACAGTTTTGTTGTTGTATTGAATTTACCGTTCTGCCTTAAGTTTGATGAAATGAGGGTCTGTGAATTCGCTGATTCCGTAGCAAACAAAATAACTATCAGTGAGAAAATTTGTTTTTTCATATTGAAGCCTGTTGAATGTTTCGGGTGTATTTTATCCCTCTTCTAAATGTACGCAATCAATTCTTAATTACCACGGGATAATCAAATACTAATTGGCAAAATGTTTTTACGCCAACAAACAACTGACTATCGTCGATCATAAAATCAGGCGTGTGATGTGGTGGTGCATTTTTTGCATCATTGCCCCTGGGCATGCCACCAAAGTAAAAAAAGAAAGCAGGAGCTTTAGTTCCGTAATAACTGAAGTCTTCGGCGCCGGTAACCCAATCCATTGGCCGCACATTATTTTTGCCTGCAGCAATCTGCAATGAGGGTAACATTTTTTCAACAAGTTCAGGTGTGTTATAAGTAACCAATGTTTTTTCAAAGAAATTTACTTCGGCAGTTGCGTTTGATGCTTCAGCAATTTTAGCAGCAGTAAATTTTATGCGTTGCTGAACATCTTTTTGCATTTTACTATCCAGCGTTCGCAAAGTACCTTCCATATTTGCTTCTTCAGGAATAATATTAAAACGAACACCACTGTTTATTTTTCCAACAGTAATTACCACCGGAGCCTTTGTAAGATCCATTTGCCTGCTTACAATATTTTGCAGCCCTTCTATAATTTGAGCCGAAACAGCAATTGGATCCACACCCAACCAGGGTTGAGATCCATGCGATGATCGCCCTTTAACTTTTATCGTAAAAAGATCTGCTGATGCCATAAATGCACCTTGCCTGTATTGAATATCTCCCGCGGGAATCCATGATTCTATATGCATTCCAAAGATCACATCTACTTTTGGGTTTTCCATAACACCTTCCTTAACCATTAAGGCTGCACCACCTTCTTCGCCCTCAGGCGGGCCTTCTTCTGCAGGTTGAAATATAAACTTTATCGTTCCTGCAATATCTTTCTTCATGGCAGATAAAACTTTTGCAGTACCAATTAACATGGCAACATGTGCATCATGCCCACAGGCATGCATAACAGGCACTTTAATTCCACCATATAAACTACTGTCTGTTGATGCATAAGGAATATTTACTCTTTCCTTTACAGGTAAGGCATCCATATCTGCCCTTAAAGCAATAACCGGCCCCGGTTTACTGCCTTTTAAAATAGCCACCACACCCGTTTTTGCAACACCGTTTTGTATTTCAAGCCCTAACCCTTTCAATTGTTCGGTTATGTAAGCAGCTGTTTTATACTCCCTGTTACCAAGTTCGGGATGCTGGTGAAGGTGCCTTCTCCATTCAGTTAATTGTTGTTTTATTGCTGCAGCATTTGCGTCAATCAATGAAGATATTGATTGGGAATAAGAAATTTTAGTAAGTAGAAGGCACGAAAAAAGTGTTACGATTTTTAATATTTTCATTGATAATGATTATTTTGAAATGACAAATTACCATTTATAATATTGTTTATAAATTACTTTGCGTTTTTTTTTCGGTATAAATTTTTGTTCGTATTATTGCTAACCATTTTTTAACATTATTATTTAGCAAACAAAAAATATGATTTAAACCTTTACATCTTCTCTTTTACCGACATCTCTCAGTAAAATCCAAGTAAATTCTGGTTCTAACATACTTTTTACATTTTTATAAAAATCACCAATAAACATATGTTTATTATGCACCTAAAATTTAAAAAAGCAACATTAATTATGAGAAAAATTTTCCTCTTTATTGTACCGTTGTTGTTTTGTGTATTCAGTATAAATGCACAAAATAAGAATGCAGAAGAGACTGCAGCCCTCAGTTTGGTTAGCGCAAGCAAAGGCTCTCTGAAACTTTCTGCTGAAGATCTTAGTAATGTTACGGTAATAAGGACATACACGGATAATGGCACGGGCCTTACCATGGTATACCTTAACCAAACTTACAAAGCGATTCCTGTTTTTAACCAGATATTGGTGCTTGCCTATAAAGGGGGTCAACTGGTATCTCAAGCTGGTTCATTTAACCATAGCATTGAAAAATTTGCAAATGTAAAATCTGCTACTCCACCTGTTAGTCCGGAATCAGCTGTGCAGTCAGCTTTGTCTGACAGGGGTTTACATGCATCACAAATGGCCATAGCCATCAGCACTAAAGACAACGGCCGCAAGGTTGAGTTCGGAAATTTGGGAGTTTCCCGTGAAAATATTACTGCTCAGTTAATGTGGACACCTCTTGAAAATTCTAATGAGATCAATTTATCATGGCATGTTTATATCATCCCTAAAACAACTTCGGATTACTGGATGGTTAGAGTAGATGCCGTAAACAACAGGATTTTAGGAATTGATAATTATACAGATTATGATAACTGGGGGAAACCTGAAGTAAATAGCAACATACAATACCCTGCATTTACATTTGGCAATATACCCGAAAAAATAAATGAAAAGAATATTTTTGATTTTAAGAAAGCTGAAGATCCCAATTTAGTAACAACAGCAACCTATAGGGTTGTTCCTTTTCCTGCTGAAAGCCCTTGGGCCCCGGGAGGCATTGGAACGTTTGCAACAAGAACAGATCCTTGGACTGCTGCACCGGGTAATGCCACAAGTTTACGTTGGCATACGGGTACTGGTGCCACGGACTATGATTATACTCGGGGTAATAATGTTTGGGCTTATCAGGACTTAACTAATAATAATACAGGCACAATTGCAAAATCTGCCAGCTCAACAACAGCATTTCCAAATCTCACCTTTAATTTTATTCCTGATACTACGGTTACACCAATTCAATCTACACCAGTTCCAAATCAGCAATTTAACATTACCAATTTATTTTACTGGAATAATGTTATACACGATATAATGTATGTATATGGGTTTACAGAGGCGGCTGCTAATTTCCAGGATGATAATCAAGGACGTGGCGGGGTAGGAAATGACCATGTAAATGCTGAAGCTCAGGATGCATTTCTTAGCACTCCTCCAGCATTAAACAATGCAAACTTCAGCACCCCACCTGATGGTGGAAGCGGAAGGATGCAGATGTATTTATGGACTTTAGGAGGTTCTAGCCCTCCAAAGGATGGTGATATTGATAATGGCATTGTAATACATGAATATGGCCACGGTATCAGTAACCGTTTAACTGGTGGAGGATCGGGGTCGTGTTTGGGTAATGCTGAACAAATGGGAGAGGGTTGGAGTGATTATTACGCATTAATGTTAACCCAGAATTGGGCTACCGCTAATCTAAACACTGGTTTTACTACGCCAAGAGGAATTGGACTTTATGCATTAAATGGCAGTAATTTATTTGGAAGCAGTCCTCCAAATACGGGAATACGTCGCTTTCCTTATTGTACTAATTTCTCTGTTAATAGTCAGGTTTATCTAGCGAATTTGCCAGCCTCTCCTCATAACAGGGGAGAAATATGGTGTGCTACATTATGGGATATGACCTGGAATATCATTAACCAGGTTGGTACCATTAACCCTAACTTATATAATTTAGCCGGTGGTGGTGGTAATGCCATTGCCATGAGATTGGTAACTGAAGGTATGAGGTTGCAGCAGTGTAGTCCGGGTTTTATAAGTGGTAGAAATGCAATTTTAGCAGCTGATCAGGCCTTATATGGTGGATTATATAACTGTGCTATCTGGGAAGCTTTCAGAAGAAGAGGTATGGGTGCATTTGCATCAGAAGGTTCTACAGGAAATGTAAACGATCAGATACCTGATTTTACGCCGCCGGTTACCTTAGGTGCTGCAGTGAGTGCTTCAACTATTCCTGAAGGGCAAAACCTAACTTATACAAATTCTATAGCTACTTGTTCTGCTTTATCAGGTTATACATTAAGAGACACTTTACCTTCTAATGTAACTTATGTTAGTGGTGGTACTTACGATGCTCCTAACCGTGTAGTAAGTTTTGCAGTTAACCAGGGAGCAGGTACAACAAACTATCCTTTTGTTGTTAATGTAAATCCGGGTTCCTATTTCCCGCCGGTTACTTTTTTCAATGAAACTGTTGCTACAGCAACCATACCAGCATCCTGGACCACAGCTGGATCTATTGGAACACCCTGGTCTGTGTCTACAACTGTAAGCAACAGTGCACCCAATTCATTCTATGTACCCAATTTGGTAACAGCAGGCGACCAAAGGCTTGCAACAACAGCTTCTTTTGCCTTACCAAATAATTCATATCCTGAATTGAGCTTCTGGCACAAATGGAATACAGAAGATGGATGGGACGGGGGTGTTGTGGAGATCAGTACAAATGGAGGTGCTAGCTGGAGCGATGTTGGAGCCGCCAATTTTACCCTAAATGGATACAATGGAGGCCTTGGTGCTGCTCCAACAAATGGATTATCAGGAAGGTCGGCATTTACAGGTCTTCAGAATACTTTCATTAATACAAAGATAAATTTAGCTTCTTATAATGGCAGCTCTGTAATGTTACGTTTCAGGTTTGGATCGGATGATAACACTTCTGCTCCAACAAACCCTGCCGGTTGGTGGGTTGATGATATCGTATTAAATTATAAGGCTGCAGTTAATATGCGTTCAAGCTTATTTAATGCATCTAATACACGGGTATCTTTTAAAAATATGATTACTGAGATTACCCAATTAGTGGCTTGTAATCCTACTATTACTCAACAACCAGCTGATGTAATTGTTTGTGCTGGTTCTCCTGCAACTTACACTTGTGTTGGTACTGCTGTGGGTGGTGTAACATATCAATGGCAAATAAGTACAACAGGCATTGCTGGTGCATATACCAATTTGGCTAATGCTGCTCCATACTCAGGTGTTACAACTTCTACCTTAACTGTAAATCCAACTACTGTTGGTATGGACGGTCATTATTTCCGTTGCGTAGTAACAGGTACTTGTAACCCAACAGTAACCAGTAACCCAGCCAGGTTATCTGTTGCCACTTCATCAACTCAAGGCACGGTTACTCCAGCTAATTCCCAGGTTTGTGGAACAACAAACAGCGGCACATTAACAGTAGCGGGTTATAATGGCAATATAGTACGCTGGGAATCTGCGACCAACATCGCAGGACCGTGGACTACTGTTGCCAATACTACTAATACTTATACATTTAGTAATATTACTCAAACAATGTACTATCGTGCAGTATCACAATTTGGTACTTGTGGAGAAACACCATCTACTATAGCAACTGTAACTTTTACGGCTGCTACAGCTTTAAGTATTGTAGCTGATCCGGGAACAACAATTTGTGCCGGTGACCCAACGAGGTTAACAGTGAGTGAAGCAACAGGCCCCATAGTAACCAATACTGCAACTACTACATATCCTCCTGGAAATGGAAACAGTACCATCACTTTTAACGCAAGAAATAATAATTCTTTTCCTGTTACGCTTTCGGCTATCAACAGCCGCACATTTGCTGCCGGTGCTACCAATGTATCTGCATGGGTAAAAACCTCTGCAATTAATGGGCCTCCAGGCGCAATTACTGCTGCTAATGGTTGGAATCAATTTGGTTCTGCTTCAATAACAGGAACTACCACGGTTCAATCATTTATGACAGGCCTTACTTTAGTAATACCTCCGGGTGCTACATATGGTATATTGATACAGGCTGTAACACCAGCTAATACATTTAACCTTTCGTATAGTAATACTACAACACCAACTATTTTCAGTGCAGGTGGTTGTGATATTATATCCGGTCCAAATGTGGGTTATGGTGGGGTTATTATACCGGGAGCTCCAACATTTACTCCAAGAGGATTTATTGGTAGCGTGTCTTTCTCAAGTCAGAGTTTAACACCGGTTACAACCGGTACTTTCCTTTGGACACCTGCAGCAGGTTTAAGTTCTACAACTTCAAATCCCGTAGCTGCTTCTCCAATGACAACAACTACATACACTGTTAACCATAATAATGGTGCAGGTTGCATACGCCAGGCAAATATCACTATTACAGTTAATGACCGACCAACAGTTACAACCCAGCCTACAAATGTAACAGCATGTAATAATGCTACTGCTACATTTACAGTAGGTGGTACAGGTACAGGTCTTACTTATCAATGGCAGGTTAGTACAACAGGTCCTGGTGGACCCTGGACTAACCTTGCAAATGCAGCTCCTTACTCAGGAGTTACAACTGCAACACTTACAGTTAACCCTGTAACACTTGCGTTAAGCGGTAATAATTACCGTGCAGTTCTAACAGGTACATGTGCACCCATTGGTACAAATAACGTATCTAATGCGGTCGTATTAACTGTAAATGCATTGCCAAATGTGACTGTTACTCCAACTTCTGGTTGTGGTGGTGTTGCAGGAATTAATGGTTTATTATTAACAGCAAGTGGTGCCAATACATATACATGGGCTCCCATTGCAGGTTTATATACTAATGCAACTGCAACCATAGCTTATACAGGTGGTAATACTCCAACTGTTTATGCGGCTCCAACCGCTTTCACTGCTTATACTGTAACAGGTACCAACACAACAACAGGTTGTAGCAATACAGCAACTGCACTTATCAATTATACACCACCTGCACCAACGGTAACACCTTCATCGGTAGCAATGTGTCTTGGTGATCCTGCAGTAAGATTAACCAGTTCTTCATCAACCTCAACCACGGTTAACTTTGCATCAGGCCCAATCACTGTTGTAATACCTGATAATAACCTGGGTGGAGCTACCAGTCCTAATCTGGCAGTTTCGGGCATACCTGCAGCAGCTACTATCGGTTCTATGAGGGTAACTTTCAATATCAGCCATACCTGGGATGGAGATATTGCAATAGCACTGAAAGCTCCTAACAATAATATCTTGAACCTGGATTACTACCTGTCAAATACAGGCGGAACAGGTGTTACTACCGGCTTCGTGAATACAACGATAAGTTCTGCTGGTGGTCCTGCCCTTAGTTCCGGCACTAATCCTTATACCGGTACATTTAGGGCAGATGCTTTTACAGCACCTACAGCACCTATATCAGGCCCAACCGGCCCAGCCGGATTCTTAGCCAATGTCAATACCTGGAATGCCTTGTACAGTGTACCAAATGGTAACTGGGTGTTGGGTATGGTAGATGCCTTTGGCGGAGACCAGGGTACGCTAACTTCATGGTCAATTAATATCACTTATGTACTTGGTATACCAGCTACACCTGCTACATGGTCGCCGATTGCTGGGTTATATAATGATGCTGCAGCCACTATAGCTTATACAGGTGATGCAAGAGATACAGTGTATGCAAGGCCAACACCATCTGGTGTTTATCCTTACCAGGTAACGGTACAAAGTTTACCTCTGCCAGCACCAAATCCTGCTACTCCAACAGCAGGAGGTAATGGTCAGGCATTGATCACTTTTAATGTTACCAACACCAATGGATACCCTGTAACATTCAGCAGTATTTCAAGTCGTTGTTTGAATTCAGGAACCATGACGGGAACAATTTTCTATAAAACAACTCCTGTTGCAGGCTTGCCCGGTGCAATATCGGCTGCCAATAACTGGATTCAGTTTGGCACCGGAACAAGCACCTCAACAGCAGGAACAGTTAGTCAGGTGTTATCCGGTCTATCGTTGGTTATACCTCCTGGCGCTACTTACGGAATTGCCTTGCAGGGATTAACTGCAACTAATGCCGCAAATATTGCCTACACAAATGGTACAGGAGTTCTTACTTCTTATACCAGTGGTGGAGTTAGTATTACAACAGATGGTAATGCTGGTTATGGTGGTGCTGCGGCACCAGCTGCGCCAACATTCAATCCGAGGAACTTTAATGGTAATATTGTTTTTACTGCGAATGCTACAGCTTGTACATCGCCAGCAAGAACAGTGGTTGTTACAGTTAACCAACCAACAACGATTACTACACAACCGGTTGCACAAAGCCTTTGTACCGATAAGGTAGCTACATTCACTGTAGTTGCAGCAGGTACTGGTCCGTTCAGTTACCAGTGGCAGGTAAGTACTACCGGAGTTGGTGGTCCTTATACTAATATAACCAATGGCGGTGTTTACAGTGGTGCAACAACAGCTACTTTAACTATTACTGCACCTCCGGTTACTTTAAATGGTTATTTCTACCGCGTTATTATAACAGGTGCTGCACCTTGTGCTGCGGCCACTTCAAACGGTGTGAGATTAACAGTTAATCCTTTGCCTGTGGTTGT
>JAYUYX010000045.1:0-2792 GCA_043752205.1 Chitinophagaceae bacterium | reverse complement strand
GGTGCTTATTCCGGAATCTATGCGCCTGCGGGAGAAAGAAGGTGATACAAAGGCAATGGATTTTCTGAATTATTTTTTAATGATCTATTTTGTTATCGGCATGCTGTTTACTGTTGCCATGTATTTTTTTGGCACAACTGTATTTGGGTTGATATCAAAATTTTCGGAAGCAGATATTAATACCTACCGCAATTATTTTTGGATGGGCTCTTTCTTTTTTATTTTTAATGTGCTTACCAATTATTTTAACAGCATACTTACTTCTTTAAAATATTTCAGTCTGCCAATGGTTATTAGCAGCATTAAAAGCTGCGTAGTTATTGTTTGTATTTTTTTGCTGAGGGCCGAGTACGATGTACTGAGTGTTATTGTAGGCGGATTGATTTCGTATGCGGTAAACCTGCTCATTCAAATTTTTATTTTGTATAAAATCACCGGCTGGAAATTTAGTTTTAAAAAACCGCCGATCAGGAAAAGCACTTGGAGCAATGTATTGTATTCAGAACTTGGACAAATGGCAACCATTGCCAGCAGTATGTTTCCGCTGTATTTGCTAAGTGGTTTTGGAAGCGGCATCATCAGTGTAATGAATTACGGAAAAAACATTGCAGATATTCCCAACACACTGGTAACCTCGCAATTTGCCAATATAAATGGCATAAAATTAAATGAAGAATTTGCCCGGAAGGATTACAAAGGCATGAGTGAAACTTTTTTACACACATCAAAACTGATGGTTTTTATTTTGGTGCCCATGGGTTTTTACTGTTTTGTTTTTGCCCAGCCTATCGTGGAGCTTTTTTACCAGAGCCGTAATTTTAAGGCGGATGCGGTAACAGAAGCTGCCATGTTTTTAAAACTTTTGGGGGTAACTATTTTTAGTATTGGTATTAATGCCATGGTAACCCGTGTGTTTGTTGCGGTACAGGCCATTAAGCAGGCTTTTTTTTACCAGGTGGCTTTGAGTGGTTTTTTAATTGCGGCCATTTGGGTGTGCACCAGGTATTATGGTGCTTATGGTTACCCTTATGGTATTATTATTATGAACATGGTTAACTATTTTGCCATGTATTTTATTTGCAAAAAACTGGTGCCTCAAATAAATTACGCAGCCCTGCTCAAATATACCGCTCTTATCATTTTAGTGAATGCAGTAATAGCAGCGGCTTTATATGTTGCCGTCCATTATTCACAGCTCGGCGGCTTACTCAATATTATATTCGGGTTTTTGCTGTATCTTATAATCTTACTTATACTCAATAAAAAATTCGCATTAAATACCGAACTGGATGTAATTATTAAACATGTTAAACAAAAAATTTTTTAAACGAAAGTTTATCCAGGTTTGCCGGTACATTTTCAGGCAAAAGTTTTTGCGGGTTATGGCAGGCCGGTTAAAGGGTTACCTCTGGTCAACATCGGCCAGCTATGATTATATTTTAGGAGAATATGAGGACCCTGCTACTTTGAAATTATTTTTATCCTGGTTAAAACCGGATTCAGTTTTTTATGATATTGGTGCCAATGTGGGATTTCATTCATTAACTGCAAATCGTATAATACAAACCGGCAAAATTTATGCCTTTGAACCGATGCCTGCGGTAAAAGCAATTTTTGAAAAACATATCAGCCTCAACGGCAAACTAATAGCCAGCAACAATATTGTATTGTCGCCCATGGCTATTTCTGATGAAGAAAAAGAAATTGAGTTTTCAGATGATATTACCCATAGAGATGGGAATACTTATATTAAAGAGTCGTATGTTTTTTCGGAAGCTGTAAATAAAATAACTGTTCAATGTATTTCTATAGATGGTTTATTAAAGTGGGGCTACGAAAAACCCGATATAATTAAAATTGATGTAGAAGGTGCGGAATACGATGTTTTGGTTGGGGCTAAAAATACCATTGAAAAATATTTACCGAATTTTTTATTAGCCACCCATGATTGTCATTTACCGGGTGTGCAGGAAAAATGTTTCAGTTTTTTGAAGGAACTAGGATATGATCTGCAACACACAGGCAGGCATAATAAATATATGGATGGCCTTGATGATTATATCGCCATCCACAAAAGCAAACTGAACAATTGAATAGCGAAAAAAAAATACGACTACTCATTTTAACACCTTCACTGGAATGTGGAGGTTCCGAAAAATTTGTTTCGCTGGTATGCAATCATATCAACACGCAAAAGTTTTCAGTTTGCCTGGTGGCTGTTAATAACACAAATCCTTTTTATAAAATTAAAAACACAGCAATTGAAATTATTGATCTGAAAAAGAACAGGGTTCTGTTTTCTTTACCTTCCATTAAAAAAGCGGTTAATAATTTTAAGCCTGATATTATTTTTTCTACTGCCAATCATTTGAATTTATACCTTGCCATTTTTAAAAATAAGTTTAACAGCAAAATAAAATTTATAGCAAGAGAGGCAAGTATAATAAGTATCAACAGCAGACAGGCGAAGATGCCCGTATTGTATAACCGGCTGATAAAAAAATATTACAGCCGCTTTGACATGATCATCTGCCAGTCGGCCTATATGCAGCAGGACCTGATAAAGCATTATCACATTCCTGGTGATAAAACAATGATAATTCATAATGCTGCAGAAGAGATCTTAAATACAACGTTTCAACCAGATAAGGATAGCAGGCGTGTATATAAATTTATAACCGTAGCAAGGCTGAGTGATGAAAAAGGGATTGAACGGTTGATACATGCTGTTGGGTTGCTTTCAATTCCTTTTACATATTACATTATTGGCGAAGGGGGTAAAAGAAGGGATC
>JAYUYX010000044.1:0-16906 GCA_043752205.1 Chitinophagaceae bacterium | reverse complement strand
GTACATTTCCTGCCGCGTCAAAGGTCCAGGCAGTATGCCCGGCATTGGGACCATAATTTCCAAATACCCTGTTTGGCCGGTCATAATAAATATCCGTCTGGTACAGTTCAAAATCAAAATACCTGTTACCAGTTGTATTTTGAATGGATATGCCGCCAAACATCCAGAGTGAATCTGTAACATTAGGTCCCGCTCTTCTTACATGCGTGAATACATCCAGGATATCATTTTTGTCAGGAATATTTTGTGCAATAGGGCAGTTCCAGTTTGCAGGGCTCATGCCGTTCTTACTGCTGCCTGATGCAAAAACTGTTGAATCAGTGCCGTGAAAATCCCGTTGAAAAATGGCATCTAGTACCAGCCTATTACTTACTGTGCTATATGCCGGGGGGCGCATAAGCCTTGAAAAAGGAAACATTCTTGAAGCAGGATTGGTAGTATAATTGGCAACAATTGCAGCTGCTCCTGTTGTATCTATCATAAACTGGCCGGTACCTGCTGTTCCATTATTGAACCAGTCATCGCCTGCAGAATTTATAGCACCATTAAAATAGTTAGCCCTTAAATCTGCATCTACCCCAAAATTGGCCCTGATGACGGGGATAGTTATTTGTGATGAAACTGCATTAAAATAACATACGCCGAGTAAAAAGAATAAAATTTTTTTCATAAGCGGTTCACTTTAAAAGTGAAGATTGTTACTCAATGCCACATCAAGGGATATAAGTGGTATATATTCCCGACGTTACTGTGCTGTTATCATCCATAACAGCTATTACACGATAATTAAGTGTACCGGGTAATTCCGGGTAATTGGTAAATTTGAAAATGGGTGAATTAGTGCATGGGATCAATCCAACCGTTCCCCAAACAGAATACGGATCATACGGATCTTCATAGGTGGATTCCACAACAAAATTGCTGATGCCCGAATTATTATTCATTCCCCAGTTTACGGTGATATTCTTACCCTGCCTATGGCCACGTATAAATTTAAAAGACGCTGAAAATGCCTTTGTTGCTGTAGCAGGCGCCGCAGGCTTGTGAATATCAGCCAATGCAAATTGTGTTGCATAAATAATTATGCCGAGGATGATAAGTGTTTTCATGATATAGATTTTATAAAATGATAAATAAAAAACTGATGATGCACTTAAAACTTCAAACTACAAAACACTAAATTGTAATTATGAATTTACAGTGCGGTTAAACTTTTATTTACCGGTTGGAGTTTATTTGGGGATATATTATTAACAGTTAAAGAATTTTAATATTGTATGAAGCGTGATGTTTTTTTTCAATACTAGCGTATGATCTTTTTTTGGGGGCTGCAGAACAGTAAATTATTGCAATTGACACTTAAATTTTACTGTGTTTATACTAAGGAAAAATACGCTTTGAGGCCAATATTTATTTTTATTATTGTACCGATTAGTACAATTTTGCACTACATGAAAAAAATAATCATCACCATCGATGGCTGGTCTTCCTGTGGCAAAAGTACATTAGCCAAACAACTGGCTAAATCACTTGGCTATGTATATATAGATAGTGGTGCCATGTACCGGGCCATAACATTGTATTTTTTACGTAATCATATCAACTGGCTTAAAACAACACAAATAATCAGTGCATTGCAGGAAATAACAATTGCTTTTAGCGTAAATGAAAAAACACAGCAATCAGAAATGTATTTAAACGGCGAAAATGTAGAATACGTAATTCGTGACCTGGTGATTGCAGAAAAAGTAAGTGAAATTGCTGCCATTAAAGAAGTGCGGGCGTTTGCGGTAGCCCAACAGCAAAATATGGGCAAAAATAAAGGTATTGTAATGGATGGGAGAGATATTGGTACCACTGTTTTTCCTGATGCAGAACTTAAATTTTTTATGACCGCCGATATTGCAGTTAGAGTGGAAAGAAGATATATAGAGATGTTTGAAAAGAATCCCAACACATCAATTGAAGAAGTAAAAGCAAACCTTGAAATGCGTGATTATATAGATTCTAACAGGGAGATAAGTCCGTTAAGAAAAGCTGCGGAAGCAATAGAACTGGACAATACTTTTATTAGTATAGAAGAACAATTAAAAACTGCTTTAAAAATAGCGAAGGAGAGAATATCTGCGTAAAAAAAATAGGATAATATATTTGGTTACCTCAGGCTAATAAATTTTTTTTATAAGGCCATAAATTCTTTCAGAAGTTCCCGTACATGTCTTGCTGATGGGAAGTAAGTAAGCAGTTTTTCAATTACTCCTTCCACCACTGCATCGGGGCAACTTGCCCCACTGGTTAATAATATTTTGAGCGGTTGTTTTTGAGGCATAAAATTTTCTGTGATAACTTCTGTTTTCTTGTGAAGATCAAAATGCCTTAGGGTATGCTGAGAGATCATATTCTCTGCATCATTGATAAAATAGGTGGGTAATTTTTTCTCACATAACTCCACTAAGTGAGTAGTATTGCTACTGTTATAACCCCCAACAACTATTGCCAGTTCGGCTTCAGTTTTAAGTAAACCATACACTGCTGATTGGTTATCATTGGTGGCATAGCACAGTGTATCCCTGGTATCCGCAAAACGTTCTTCAATGGTATCATTCTCCAGGTTGTATTTTGTACTCATCAGGGTTTTTAAAAAATCAGAGATATCCTGTGTATCGCTGGCCAGCATGGTAGTTTGGTTAACTACCCCAATACGCTCCAGATGTTTGGAAATATCAAACCCTTCAGAAAATTTGCCGGCGAATTCATTGGTAAAGAACTCGGTTTTTCTTTCCCCTGTTATATACCTGCCAAGGGCAATGGCATCATCCATATCATTAACAATAACAGTAGGCGTATGTGCCGATGCATGCGAAAAAGTAGCCCTTGTTTCTTCATGTGTAGGCTTGCCATGTACTACAACTGTGTAATTATTTTTTGCAATCTGTTCACTGCGGTTCCATACTTTTTCAACAAACGGGCAGGTGGTATTGTACTTATATGTTTCAATGCCAATAGCGTTTAATTTATTTTCAATACTTAGTGTAGTCCCAAATGCTGGAATAATCACCACATCATCTTTGGTTAATGATTCAAATGGTATTACCTGCTTACCATGGGTGTCCTGTAAAAATTGTACCCCCTTTTCAATAAGGTCGGCATTTACCTGGGGATTATGTATCATTTCACTTAACAGGTAAATACGTTTACCTGGATTTTCTTCAATCGTTCTAAAAGCAATATCAATGGCATTTTCTACACCATAGCAAAAGCCAAAATGGCGAGCCAGGTATACCTGAAGTGGGCCAAAATCAAGCAGGGTGGGGGTAAAATCCTTTTTCATTTTATCTTGCTGCCGGCGTTTGTTCTTTATTGCAGCAATTAAAGGACTACGGTAAATGATGGGGACATTAAATTGTTTCATGATGCATTATAACAGCAGCAAAGGTACATGGTTGGTATTGAAAATATTGTTTTGAGTGTTTTCTAAATCCTGTGCTTACATTTGATTTAGTAAATATGATGCAAAAAATAAATTATGGATAACAGTTTGTATAAAAGAGCGGATTGGATTGTAAATACAAATATTTATGAAGTAAATATCCGCCAATACAGTATTGAAGGTGATTTTAAAACTTTTGCCAAATCCCTGCCCAGGTTGAAAGACATGGGTGTTGAAACACTCTGGTTTATGCCTATACACCCAATAGGCCAAGTTAACCGCAAAGGGATACTGGGCAGTTATTATTCTATCTCTGATTTTAAAACTGTTAATCCTGAATTTGGAGCCGATGCTGATTTTAAAGAACTGGTTAGCCAGGCACACGCACATGGGATGAAAGTTATAATGGATTGGGTTGCCAATCATGCTGCATGGGATAATGTATGGACAATTGATCACCCTGAATATTTTGTAAGGGATGAGGATGGCAATTTTAAATCTCCTTATGATTGGACAGATGTTATCCAAATAGATCATGATAATGTTGAGCAACAAGAGGCCATGATTGATGCCATGAAATATTGGGTTACCAATTTTGATATTGATGGATTCAGGGCCGATCTGGCGCATTTAACACCGATCGCTTTCTGGAAAAAAGCAAGAACTGCCATTGAACCCTTAAAACCTGCTCTCTTTTGGCTTGCCGAATCAGAAGAAATAAATTATCACGAAGTATTTGATGCCACGTTTACATGGGAATGGATGCACAGCACAGAAAAATTTTATAAAGGCCAGCTAAGCCTGGATAGTTTATATAACATACTTGAAAAATACGAGGCCTCTTTTCCTGCCTCAGCATACCGGATGTATTTTACCAGTAACCATGATGAGAATAGCTGGAATGGTACGGCTCATGAAAAGTATGGAGACATGTTGTCCGCTTTAATTGTGTTCAGCTGTACCTGGAACGGTATACCTATGCTGTACAGCGGGGAAGAAATGCCAAATGAAAGGCGGCTTAAGTTTTTTGAGAAAGATGCTATTGAGTGGAATGGAACATACAGTCTACACGATATGTATAAGAACCTGTTTTCGCTGCGTAAAAAAAATACAGCTCTTCATGCTGCCGATGCTGCTGTTTCAACTTTTTATATAATAACGGAAGGAGGTAAGAACGTTATGGCTTATTTGCGTAAGAATGATGCTGATGAAGTATTTGTTTTGTTGAATTTAAGTAATGAAAGAGCAGCTTTTACTATTAAAGACAGGCTTATCAATGGCTGGTACAGCAATGTATTCACAAGAGCGGAAAGTTATTTAGCTGCAGATAGTTTTATGATTATGCAGCCATGGGAATATCTTGTCTTTGAGAAAAAATGAATATAAAAAAAGCAGCCTTAAGCTGCTTTTTTTATAAAATGTTTTTTACTTATTGAGCATCCAATGAAAGGGGATATTCATATACACCATCATAGCCTGGATAAAATCCGCTTATGGTTATACTTTTGTTTGATCCTACAACAGTTTTTAATTCCTCTATCGTCTTTACTTCTTTGTCATTTACTTTTAAAATGATAAAGCCATCTTTCATACGGGTCTGGTCATTTATAGCCCCTTCAGTTATTTTCTTTACAATAACACCCCCGGCAACGCCGTAATCTTTCGCTTTCTTCGCATCAAGTGTCATAAAATCACCACCCAATATTTCCAGCACCGCTTCGGCTTTTACAATTTCATAATTACCTGCTTTGTTTTTCAAGGTAACAAAAACTGAATTTTCTTTACCGTTCCTGATATAGGTTACCGGTAATTTATCGCCTGGTTTCTGGCGGCTTATTAATCCCTGCATCTCTGCTCCGCTATAGATGGGGCTGTTATTAATTTTAGTGATGATATCGCCCTTGCGTATACCAGCCTCGTAGGCACCACCATCGGTGGGTACATCTGAAACATATATACCTTCAGCACTTAATGGCACTCCTTGTCTCTTTTTTTCCTCATCATTCAAATCACTGGCATTAACAAAGCTTACACCTAAGAAACCTCTTTGTACCGTTCCAAATTTTATCAAGTCATCAACAACTTTTTTTACAATGTTAACCGGTATAGCGTAAGAATAACCTGAATAATATCCTGTAGGCGATGCTATGGCAGAATTAATGCCAACGAGTTTTCCATCCGTATTGATCAATGCACCACCACTGTTGCCCATGTTTACCGCAGCATCAGTCTGTATAAAAGATTCAACCCCCGCTCTTGCATCACCATTCCTGTCTTTATTTAATCCCAGCGATCTTGCTTTTGCACTAATAATACCTGCTGTTACTGTAGTTTCAAGATTTAAGGGATATCCTATAGCCAATACCCACTGGCCAATTTTTACATCATCAGAATTTCCGTAGATCAAAAACGGTAAAGCAGATGCTTCAATTTTAATAACAGACAGATCGTAAGAAGGATCGGTACCAACTACTTTTGCCTTGTATGTTTTTTTATTATTGAGCGTAACTGTAATTTCATCTGCATCAGCAACAACATGGTTGTTGGTTACAATGTAACCGTCATCACTGATGATAACACCAGATCCACTTGCTCTCTGCTCAGGAATAACATTACGGCCACCCCTGCCACCAAATAACTGGTTAAACATATCATCATCCAGCAGGTCACTGAAAGGATTATTGGGTTGTCTTTTTGGCAGACTATTATTTACCTGCTTTGCATTGGTTTTTGTTTTTATGTGTACTACCGTAGGAGTAGCTGCTTCAGCAGGAGCAGTAAAATCAATTGCATTACCAGGTAATGTGTTACCGTCCAACAAACCGGCGTACTTATAATTTGAAGGTATTACACCTTCCTGCTGGCCTGCATAAGTATTATTTTTTTCAGTAAAAGTTGCATATCCCCATATCACTCCAAAAGCTGTAAGGGCACTAATAACTGCTGTAATAAAAATTTGTTTCAATTTCATTTTTCGTAGGTTTTATTTAGTTCAACAATTTAAAATATTATTTGTTTGAGCGCTTTCATTAAGCAACAACTTACATGCCTTGTTCTACAAATTAACGAAGCAATGACAAAATGCTATTTACCACATGCCATCTTTAACAATTAATTAGTAAGCATTTCGTAGATGGTTTTTATCTTCCTGAATTACTTAATGGCAACTTATAAAGTTAACAAAAATTGCATAGTATCCACCCCATCCGCATATTCCATTAATGACGGTTTTTGAGCAAGGCCAAAGGCAATGCCCGGATGACCGCAAATGCATTGTATATCATCATTACCTGTACACGCATCCATTACAGACTGCATATCTGTATAAAAACTGTAATTGAGTTGGCTTATAGCTGCAAAAATTGAATCATTTTCCAGCAACAGAACACTTCCATTGGTCATATAAAAAATATTATTCAGCAGGGCAATGGAAAGCTGGTAATCATAATTGTTTTTAAACTTGTGGTGATCCTCAAAGTATTTATATTTATCAAAAGCTCTTATCAGCGGTACAAAATCATACCCTGTTGGTACAAATAACCTGGTCACATTCCTGCAGCCTAAGCCAAAGTATTGATGCACATCATCAGCTAATGCATTTAATTCATCTGGCGTTTCCTGCCCGGTTAATATGGCTACTCCTGTGCGGTTTCGGCGGATGATATTTGGATACTTAGCAAAATACTGTGTAAAATAATGGCTGGAATTATTGCTACCTGTTGCAATATAAGCATCACAGCTTTTTAATAGTTCTGCAAACGTTATATAATCAATTATATCAGGTTCCCATTCCGCCATTGTATCAATAAGGTGTTTAAAAAGTATATTGTCTTTTGAAGATAATTTTATGCTTTGCCGGTGGCCGCAGGTAAAGGCACACAAAAAATCATGAAAACCAACCAGCGGGATATTCCCTGCCATTACAATACCGATATTTTTAGATTCTATATTATCGTCAATGTGATAATGTGCTACCCATGCATCCAGTTTTTCTTGTTGCAAAAATTCACTACAAATATTCTGTACGGCCAGGTCAATGAATTGGGGTATAAACCAGCCATTGTGAAAACCGGCTTTTGTTTTAATGGCTTGCCATTCTGCATCATTACTCAATAAATATTTTTGAAGCCTTTGTAATAATTCAATTCGTTTTTGTAAATTCATGTTGTTATTATTAAATTGCACCTGACTTCTGTTTTGGAAGTTTACAAATCAAAATTACGATAGATGGCTATAAAGATCACAGAAGAATGTATAAACTGCGGAGCCTGCGAACCCGAATGCCCTAATAATGCTATTTATGAGGGTGGTGTAGAGTGGGCCGTATCTGATGGTACAAGCATTAAAGGGATGTTTACATTAATGGATGGCACACAGACAGATGCTGATCAGCGGCATGCTCCCGTGAGTATGGATATTTATTACATAACACCTAATAAGTGTACCGAGTGCCAGGGTTTTCATGAAGAGCCGCAGTGTGCTGCTGTTTGCCCGGTTGATTGTTGTGTGCCTGATGAGATGTATGTAGAGACCGTGGATGACTTACTTGCCAAAAAAGACAAAATGCATATTTAGTGCGAGGCGTGAATTGTTAAACGTGAGTTTTGAGTTACCAGAATGAGTTGAGAGCCGGAGGTTAAAGAAAGCGATGTACTTAATTTTAATTGAAACTACGATTTACCACTCACCACTCATGATTTTTATAATCCGCCCACTGGCGGATATACAGGCGGGTGATATTTCCTGCAACATGGCGAGGGTATTGTAAAAATACTTTCGCCTTTTTAATTCCAATTTTATTAATTTGTTGTATGAATAAGTCTTTATTTTTTAGTGTATTTGTACTGGCATTTATTTCCTGCAAAAATTTGAAGAAAAAAGATACCCAAACTGATGCATTTGCAAAAATGGAAATGATGCAGACGGACAGGGAATTTTCGAAAATGAGTGAAGAAAAGGGAATGAAAACAGCTTTTATTGAATACCTCGATAGTAACGGCGTTTTACTTCGCCCAAACAGGTTACCTATTACAGGAGCTGATGCCATTGATTTTCTTATACAGCAAAATGATACGGACTATACTTTAACCTGGGAGCCTCGAAATGGCGCCATCGCCACGTCAGGAGAAATGGGTTATACCTATGGCATTTATGCCCTTCGCCCTTCAAAAAAGGATACGATTATTTACGGAACTTATGTAAACATCTGGAAGAAGGAAAAAGGCGGAACCTGGAAATATGTTTTAGACAGTGGGAATGAAGGAATAGGTGGTATAACTGATGAAGAGCAATAACCAGGTATTGCTGAATTGTTAAATCCATTTAAAATCTTCAACAGGTACCCAAAAATATAAAAGCCTGACCTATATTTCGTTTCTTTGTAAAACAACCTGTAACAACCGAATGAAGAAAAAAATTGCATTAATTACCGGAGGGTATTCCGGTGAAGCGGTGATATCTTATAAAAGCGCTATCTCTATTGAAAAAAATCTTGATACAGAAAAATGGGAAACCTATAAAATAGATATACATCCCACGGGCTGGCACTACCTGTCGGCGGAAGGTGAAAAATTACCGGTGGATAAAAATGATTTTAGCATAACCTTGGCGGGTAAAAAAATAAATTTTGATGCAGTGCTGGTGGGCTTGCATGGCACACCGGGTGAGGACGGAAAGCTGCAGGGTTATTTTGATACACTCCATATACCTTACTCAACCTGCGATACCGCCACTTCAGCATTAACTTTTAATAAAAGGTACACCGTTGCAGTTGCATCTTTTGCAGGCATGCATGTTGCACGATCTCTTCACCTGTTTAAACATATACCTGTCACTCCTCAAGTAATATTGCAAACTTTAAAATTACCGGTGTTTGTAAAACCAAATAATGGCGGCAGCAGCATTGGTATGAGTAAAGTAAAACAGGAGAATGAAATGCAGCAAGCACTTGACAAAGCATTTAAAGAGGATGACCAGGTATTGGTAGAAGAATTCATTAAAGGGCGTGAATTGACCATTGGTGTTTTTAAATCAAAGGGAGAAATAATAGCTTTACCTATAACAGAGATCATTGCCAAAAATGAGTTTTTTGATTTTGAAGCAAAATACGAAGGTGCAAGTGACGAAATAACACCCGCCGATGTTGATGAATCTGTTGCAGAAAAGATAAGGAGCGAAGCAAAAAAAGCATATGCCATCTTTAATTGCAAAGGCATTGTGCGGATTGATTTTATTTATGATACTGATTCCGGAATTCCTTACATGTTGGAGATAAATACAGTGCCCGGTCAAAGCGATGCCAGCCTTGTACCTCAGCAGGTAGTAGCTATGGGTTGGACCTTAAAACAATTTTATAGTGCATTGATAGAGGAATGTTTCCAAAACCAATAAGTTTGAAAAATAAGTTTGTATATAAAATTAAACATGTGATCAGATCCATAACAAAACAACCCTTTTGGGTCAATCTTTTAGTGGCCATTGGTATTGCAGTACTGGTCATATTTTTATTTTTAAAAATGCTGGGTTTAATAACCAAGCATGGACATTATTTAAAAGTACCTGCAGTTACAGGCATGCCAACAAATGAGGCCGTTAAACTTTTACAAGACCAGGGATTTGAAGTATACATACAGGATTCTGTTTTTACTGATACTGCAAAAAAAGGTATTGTATTAAAACAATTGCCTGACCCCAATGCAACTGTAAAAATAAACAGGACTGTTTTTATAACCGTTAACCGTTATGTGCCTCCCATGATAGATATGCCCAGGCTGGAAGGACAAAACCTGGCTTTTGCCTTGCAAATGCTTGAACGTACACATTTAAAACTTGGAGATACGATTTACAGGCCCGATTTTATGCTGGGTTCTGTATTAGAACAGCAATATAGAGGTGCACGTATTGCTGAGAAAACAAAAATTCAGTGGGGTAGCAGGATAGACCTGGTTATTGGTGGAGGATTGGAAAATAAATCAATGATAGTGCCTGATTTGTTAGGTATGACCTTTGCTGCTGCCAAAGCTTACCTGGATGAAAGCGGTATAGGGATTGGCGGAATAATAGGCGATGGAAGAATAAGTGATACAGCTGCTGCATTTGTTATACAACAACGGCCCGAAAGACTTGATATTAACAAGAGCCCTGTATTTATTCAATCAGGACAGGTTATGGATATCTGGATATCCCAGAAAATGCGGGTGCCCGTTGACTCTACTGCTAATAAAAATAAAATACCATGATAACGATTACAGTTGATGAAATCAAAAGCCGCATAGATGCCGGAGAAGAAATACATTTAGTTGATGTGAGAGAAGCTGATGAAAGGGCTGAGTTTAATATTGGTGGAAAATTTTTGCCCCTTGGTAACATACAAATGATGCTGATAGATGATATTGAGGATCTGAAGAATGAAGAAGTGATCTGCTATTGCCGCAGCGGCAAAAGAAGTATGCAGGCTTGTATGATGTTGGAAACCTTTGGCTTTACTAATTTGAAGAATTTGGAAGGAGGAATGGTTAACTGGAAAGAGAAATTCGGGGGATGATCTCTAGATACTGGATACTTGATACTGGTAGGGCCTTAAATTTTATAGATTATTTTAATAAATCCGCTGATTAATATCAATGAAGTTAATACTCTTTCTAATTATTTTTCTTTTGCAGTTTGTTTCTGTCGACTCTTTTTCTCAGGGAGGCTGGGATATAGGATATATAAGAATTGATTCAGTGAATAAGAGTTTAATAGGCAGAATTGTAAAAATTGATTTGAAGCACATCAATAAAATTGAAGGATACTATTCAAAAACTACAACGATATTAATGACTAAGGACACTGGGGAAATTGAAATTAATGGCGAAGTCATAAAATTCATTGAACGCAGAAAAATTTATGTTGATATGGGGTTTTTGGGTGACCAATATTTAGAAGGAACAAGTACAGCAAATAAAATTATACAAATTCACAATTGTGAGATTAGAGAAGTAGACGAAACAAAAATACACTTTCGATTAGTTTGCAAAATCTCCGATGGTAAAATACCTGACTCGCTAATTGAGAAAACTTACTTCACCTGGATTTTGAAGGATAAACTTGATGGATTGATCACTAGAGATAATTGAAAAGGTTTTACTTCAACTGGCTGTGCCCAGCATCAAGTATCCAGCCTCCGTATCAAAATTTCACGCTCACTCCTAACATAAAATTAAAACCAGCCATAGGAAAATAAAAATTCTCTGTAGTTAACGCTCCGCCATAAATATAACTGAAGCTGTAACCGTTGGGTTCATACTTCTTATTAAAAACATTATTCAGTTGTAATATAATATCCGTCTCTTTAAAGATCTTGTGTGTGATCGAATAGCTAAGCCTGATATCCTGCAAAAAATAGGGATTTAAACTTCTTGATTGTTGAGAAGTATTGTCCAGGTATTGCCTGCCCACGTATTTACTGATGAGGCTTATTTCACCATTTTTAACAGGAATAAAATTTACTGTTCCGCCTGCAATTACCGAAGGTGAGAAAGCGATATTGGTGGTGGAATAGAATTTTGTTTGCTGACCACCATTGTCATAATCATCCAGGTATTCTGTAAAATTTTTTATTTTATTTTCACTGAATGTAATATTTGCTGCTGCATTCATCCATGTTGTAATATTAATCTTACCCTGTAATTCAATACCCATGCGATAGCTTGAAGGAATATTGGTACGGGTATAAGCACCTACATCATTTATCTTTCCAGTTAGTATAAGTTGGTTATTATAATGCATGTAGTAGAGATTAGCCCCTACTGTAAACCTGGCAGCCTTTTTTTCAATACCCATTTCTAAATCATCCAGGCGCTCAGCTTTTGGTTGCTGCGTATTGCCTGCTTCAAAATCATCCCGGTTAGGTTCTTTATGTGCCAACGCATAAGAGATATATGCCTGCCAATTTTTATGGTTATAGGTTACACCGGCTTTAGGATTTATGAAAGTGTAATTTTCTTTGATCACTAATCCCGGGTTATTACGAAATCCATAAATATTGTAATTAATATTTCTTACCTGTACATCTGCAAAGGTTTGCCACCTGGTTGTCCATTGTTGTATCCACTTGGTAAAAAGTGAAATGTCTTTTTTATAAGCCGTTAAATTATACCAGCGATGATCTGTTGGTACAGCAGCCTGCACAGCTGCCCATTTCAATTTGCCGTAATGCCGGCCGTCATAAGCATTATAGCCGCCTCCAAAAATTAATTGTGTTTTATTTTTCTGATATTGCAGCGAAAAAATGCTTCCGTAAAAATAATTGTCAAGCCATAGCCTGCGTACCAGGTCTGTCTTGCTGATGCTGTCCATGCCGTTAACATAATCCGGCAGCCCATAACCAGATAAACTTGCATCAGCTTTATATTGTTCATAATAACCTTTGCCTCTTGTTAAAAATGCTGCAACATTTCCTTTCCAGTTCACATTGAATTTGCGATTGTAAAAAAGCTGGTAATGTGTTTGCGTATAATTGTCGGTTTCGTTTTCGTAAGGTTCTCCGGATTTTTCTGTACCACTGGGGTTATTAGTGCGATTAGTAGGCAATAAATATTCTGCCACGCCATTCCATGCCTGGTAAGTTTTTTCTTTACCTGAAAATACATTCAGCCTGAGCGAACTTTTTTCATGTACAAAAGCAGTACTCAGGTAAAATGATTTGAGATTTGATCTTGCCCTGTCTATATAGCCATCGCTGCTGATCCTGCTCACCCTGCCATCAACAGTAAAATGCTTACCTATAATTCCGCTTCCAAACTGAATATTATTTTTAAACGTGTTGAAGGAACCAACGCTGTTATTGGTGGACACATAAAAATCTTTGTTCACATCATTTGTAGCAATATTTATAGATGCTCCAAAAGCACCTGCGCCGTTTGTAGAAGTGCCAACGCCTCGTTGAATTTGTATGCTGTTTGCCGAGGAAGAAAAATCTGGCAGGTCAACAAAAAATGTACCCTGGCTTTCTGCATCGTTATACGGAATGCCATTAAGTGTAACATTTATGCGGCTGGCATCTGTACCCCTTATGCGTATACCGGTATAACCCACTCCATTCCCTGCATCTGAATTGATAACAACTGCAGGTGTTTCATTTAATAAAAAAGGGAGGTCTTGTCCCAAATTATTTTTGGCGATATCTTTTTTGGTAAGATCTGTTTTGGCAAAGGGCGCTTTTTCACCAGCCCGTATAGCCTGTACTTCAATCGGTTGCAGGTAGGTAGTATCATTAAATAGTTTTTTCTCCTGTGCACATACAACCATACCCCAGGCACATAATACTGTACATAACAATAACTTGTTCATCATAAAAAATTGAGCTGAATATCCGGGGGGAGTTTATCCGTTATATAACAGGCCCAAAGGCCGGTTATCAGCTTTCTCCCTTCGCAGGCATTATCCTGTGCAGGTTATCGGGTATTATCTCAGCCTTTTTGTTATGGTTCAACAAGCCTGCCTGCCGGCAGACAGGCTCACCATCACAAAAACAGCACCCCGGAAATTCAAACGGTTAAAAGAACTGTGAACAGCAAAGGTATGGTAGTTGCCTGTAAATTTTTTAAAACACTGTAACAAAATCCCTTCGCTGTCCGTATTATTATCAGTATAGCCATGAAACTGAGTTATCAAAGCAATCCGGGTAATACCGGTTGCTTTGGTCTTTTGGTTTCGTCTTCCTTAAAACTCAAATCAATAAAGATGAAAAAACTATTATTTTGCCTCCTTACTTTTCTTACTGTTGCTGTTTTTGCACAGGAAACCAGGATCAATGATGCCAATGCTGTTAGCCGTACTATAAGCGGGACTTTTAATGCGATATCTGTTAGCAGTGGTATTGACCTGTATATTACACAGGGTAATGAAGAGTTATTGGCAGTAAGTGCATCTGAGCAAAAATACCTGGACCGTTTAAAAACGGAAGTAGTTAATGGTACACTTAAAATTTATTACAATAACAAGGGCGTCACCTGGAAATCGGGCGAAAAAAAATACCTGAAAGCATATGTTTCTTTTAAAACATTGGTAAAGCTAAATGCTTCAGCAGGTTCTGAAGTATCAGTAAACGGGAATATCAATACTGAAAAATTTGATCTGAATGTGAGCAGCGGGGCAGTGTTTACCGGAGCCATACAGGTTAAAGAATTGTATACAGATTTGAGTAGCGGAGCTGCTGTAAAGATATCAGGCAAAGCAGATAAATTGGATGTGGATGTAAGCAGTGGCGCCGAATTCAAGGGTTACGATCTTGTAGTTGATTATTGCAGTGCATCGGCAAGCAGTGGAGCAGGTGTACATGTTACTATAAATAAAGAACTAAGCGCCCATGCCAGCAGCGGTGCAGACATACGCTATAAAGGCACAGCACTCATCAGGGATATTAAGGTAAGTGGCGGAGCAGCAGTTAAAAAAGCTTAATTTAGAAATACAAAATTCTCAGCATGAAAAAATTTTTCCTGGTATTGATGATGATGATAGTTGCAGCAGTATCCTTTGCACAAAATGATATTATAGTAGATCCCAATGCTTCTGTAAGGGAATTAAGCGGAAGCTTTACTGCCATAAAAATTTCCGGAGGTATCGACCTGTTCTTATCTCAATCAGATAATATTTCGCTGGCAGTAAGTGCTGCCAATGAAACGTTGAAAGAAGGTATAAAAACAAATATTGAGAACGGGGTGCTTGTTATTTTTTTTAAGGGAGATAAAAGCTGGATAAGAAAAGAACGCAAGTTAAAAGTGTATGTATCTTTTAAAGAGTTGAATAAGATCAATGCATCCGGTGCATGCGATCTACTGGTAGCAGGTGCTATTACCGCACCCGAGTTTGTATTGCAGATGTCCGGTGCATGTGATTTTACGGGGATGCTTACGGTTGATAAACTGAGTTTAAACCTGAGCGGAGCTTCAGATGCAAGGCTGTCGGGTACGGCAGGCGTGGTAGACATCATCAGCAGCGGCGCCAGTGATGTAAAAGGTTATGATCTTGTTGCAAATGTTTGTAATGCAAATATTTCCGGTGCGTCTGATATTAATATAACGGTGAAAACAGAATTAAATGCTAATGCCAGCGGCGCCAGTAATGTATTCTTTAAAGGGCCTGCTTTAATAAAAGATATGCATAGCAGCGGCTCCAGCACAATCGCCAGGAAGAACAGGTAAATACTATTTACCGAAAGCCCATATTAAAAATGCAGGTAGTTGTTTACTCCAGGCTGCATAATCGTGTTTTGCAATTGCATCTTCTATGTATATGATGTCCTCGGGTAAACAGATATTTTTGCTCTTGATGATCGTGATAAGATCTTTGGTATCATCAACCACATCAATGATACCATCTTTATCCCGGTCTCCTGCCTCTTCTTTTCCGCCGGTATAGAACCAGTATTTTAAAGCAGGCTTCTTTTTAGATGATCTTATTATATTCAGCATGATCCTGTTCTTCTCATCCGAATAATCTGCAGCTTTATCATCCTTATCACGCCACCAGAAAGAACCCGAAAAAACACCAACCTTATCTATCTTATCTGCACGGTTCCAGGCAATATCAAATGCTGATAAGCCAGCTTGTGAACATCCGGCGATAACCACAGAACTGAATTTGCGAACCGTTGCATTCTTTTTTGCAAAAGGATATAGCTCGTTATTTATAAATGCATCGTAATTGTCGGCTTTATCGCCACGCTTTAAAAAATCAGGATAGCCTGCAACGCCGTATTCTTTCATTCTGTCACCAGCATGCACAGCAACTATCAGCAAAGGTTTTATGAGATCTTCTTTGTATAAACTATCTACAATCTGTTTAATTCGGAATTGGCCCACATCCTGGCCATCATTCAGTATCAGCAAATTTAAAGTGGTCTTATCATCGGGCATACGCGTGCTGATGATGGTTAATTTAACCTGTCGCTGCAAATGGCGGCTATACAATTCATCATCCTGCTGTTTTATTTTGTTCTTGCTTTTACAGCCAAATGCCGTAACCAGCAAAAGCACTATACCTAGGGCAGTTATTTTTTTTATTATCATGGTCAAATCTACAAATCAAAATTGGTACTGTATTAATTTGAACCACATAGTAACATAAGGAACAATAGCAGGCACATAGAACTATGTGTAAACCTATGTTTCTATCATTCTATGTGGTTAATATTGATTAAAAGATATTAAATTAAAATGTAGACCCAATAACGATTTATATTATTTGGCAGCGAAGCGCTAAAACCTTGTTTGCATACATGTTGTAGAATAGAGGTTGCCTGCAGGCTCATATCCGCCAGCAGGCGGACACTGATTTGATTCCAGTCCTCAGATCAAATGAGCAATTTGATTTTTATTATTTGGCAGCGCAGGTGTAAAACCTTAGTTTTGCACCGCGAAGTAGAGCAGCGGTAGCTCGTCGGGCTCATAACCCGAAGGTCACTGGTTCGATCCCAGTCTTCGCAACTAAAAA
>JAYUYX010000043.1:0-7222 GCA_043752205.1 Chitinophagaceae bacterium | reverse complement strand
AAGAAATATTACTATAGAAATACACTGTATTAATTTAATATTTCTGCACCATGTTTAACCGACCAATGGTTTACGGTATCTGCAATCTTTACTTTATATAGCTTTGCAGGTTTTTGTGGTTTGTTAAGCTCTTCTAACTTAAGTAAAAGCAATTGCCTGCTTGCATCATCATGTACGTTTGCAATACTGCAGGCTTTTTCAAAACTGGTATGCATTCCATAGCCAATCACAATATCAGCTACTCCTTTAAATTCAGGCAGCAACATAATCTTCTTCACAAAATAATGCACCTTGCCCTGAATAATTTTAGTGTCAACTGTGTAAACATGTTCCATATCCTGTGGTTTAATTTGTTTATTGTTTTACAAATGATTCCCGAATCGTTATAAAACCTATTTATAAATTGTATAAACTTTTTAGTTTTTTACAAAATAATATACGCTTTACCAAAAGGGATGGTTTTTACCCGCAAGTAAAAGGAAATGGATTAGCTGTTGTTACAATACTTTTGCTTAAGTAATTTAAACAACCAACATTTAGAAATTCAAAGGATATGCCAAAAAAATAATTGTTAGGGAAAGCCATTGTGTAAACTGGCAGTTCAGAGGATAGGAAGTACGGTAAGGGTGATTTGTAAGTTGATGTAAAAGTAGATTTATATTATTGAAATCTTAGAAAATTCGCTTTTAAATTATACACATATGCAGGCATTGGACTCAACCGGTTCAGCAGCAGGATTTTAATTTTTATTATTAAAGTTAATTTAATAAGCACAAGCATGCAAAATTCCGTACACATATATATAAATGAAGGCTTACTTCATTTATAGGATAAGTGAAGAGCACATTAAAATAAAACCCTCTGTTGGTTATTTATTTTTTGTGCTGTCTGGCTTTGTTTGTACTGAATTAGCTGCAGGTGCAACAGGTTTACTGTTTAAAGGAGCACCTACTGTAATATCACACCGATGGCCAGGTTCTCCATGTGGTGGATTCATACCTGCTGCAGTTTTTACTGTGTTAGGTATTTCTTTCATCGTTACATTAGATGGGGCTGTTGTATTTACTGTAGCAGGTTGAGTATTTGCAGGTGCAACAGGTTTACTGTTTAAAGGAGCACCAACAGTAATATCACAACGGTGGCCAGGCTGGCCATGTGCCGGGTTCATACCCGGTGCAGTAGCTGTAGTAGCTGTAGTCGCTGTTGTTGTTGTTTGCTGTGCAGGCATTACCACATTAGTATTCTGTGGAGCAAGATTCATTTGCTGCGGTTTAATGTTTGCAGGGGTTGTGCCCGGAATTATAGTTCCGTTAGTTGGAACTGTAGTATTACTGGCAGGCAAACTGCTAATAGTTGCCGGGGTAGTAGTAACAGGAGTTATAGGTTGTGCTGTTGTATTCTCCGAGGTTGCAGGAATTATAGATTTATCGGTAACATCTTTATCAGTACCTGCGCAGGATACAAAAGATACAGCTGTAATTAAAACTGCGGCTGTGTATAACTTAACTATCATGATGTGATTTTTTGAGTCTGCAATGTACATTTAAATTGTGTAAATGCAAAGCGGCTGTGCAATTAATCCCCAATTGTAGAAATGATTTCGCAGCTAAATATCCCAATAGTATGAGGGTAAAACATCATTCATCCTTAACTATGGTTCAAAACAAATCTAATACATAAGTTAAAAAATCCCGCCATATATTTTTAGGGGGGTGTAGGTAAATATTTTGCTTTATTCTTTTGTAAAATATTTATGAAAATAAGGGATGGTCTCTATGCCCTTATAAAAATTGGCAAGGTCAAATTTTTCATTAGGGCTATGGAGGTTATCACTGTCTAAACCAAAACCCATCAGTACAACCTTTACACCCAGTTCTTTTTCAAATAAGGAACAGATTGGTATGCTGCCTCCACCACGTACTGGTATAGGTGTTTTACCAAAACTGGTTTCTATGGCTTTGGCTGCAGCCTGGTATGCATTACTATCTATTGGTGTAAGATAAGGTTCGCCACCATGATGCAAAGTTGCTTTTACCGTAACATAGGGTGGTGCAATGGTATGCAAATGGTTTATTAAAAGGTCGGATATTTTAACGGAGCTTTGATCCGGTACAAGCCTGGCTGAGATTTTTGCATATGCCTTTGATGGTAATACGGTCTTTGCTCCTTCGCCAATATAACCGCCCCAAATACCATTGAGTTCAATTGTGGGCCTGATACCCGTTCTTTCATTGGTACTGTATCCTTTTTCACCCCATAATTCAACTACTCCCAGGTCACCTTTATATTCATGTTCATTAAAAGGCGCTTCAGCCATCAGCTTTCTTTCTTCCTCAGATGATATTAATACATCATCGTAAAAACCGGGGATGGTTATGTGATTATTTTCATCGTGCAGCGATGCAATCATTTTTGCAAGAATTGTTATAGGGTTGGCCACCGCACCACCATACACACCGCTATGCAGGTCGCGGTTGGGGCCGGTTACTTCTACCTCAATATAACTTAATCCACGAAGGCCAATATCCAGGCTTGGGGTATCCAGGCTTATCATGGCGCTGTCGCTGATGAGTACACAATCTGCTTTTAAAAGTTCTTTATTGGCTATTACAAATTTTGCAAGGTTAGGTGAACCAACTTCTTCCTCACCTTCAATACAAAACTTAATATTGTTCTCAAGTGTATTGGTTTGTATCAATGTTTCCAATGCTTTTACATGCATGTACATCTGTCCTTTATCATCGCAACTTCCACGGGCAAATATTTTACCGTCGATGATAACCGGATCAAAAGGACCGCTGTTCCAAAGTTCTAATGGCTCGGCGGGCTGCACATCATAATGGCCGTACACCAATACAGTTGGTTTTGAAGGATCAATTATCTTTTGAGCAAATACAACTGGATGACCGGCTGTTTGATAGATCTCTGCTTTATCCACACCGGCCTCCAGCAGGCGCTGCTTTACTGCTTCGGCACAGGCGATCATATCGGGTTTATGTTCTGCCTTAGCACTCACGCTTGGAATGCGCAACAGGTCAAGTAATTCATTTAAAAAACGATCTTTATTTTTTTCCTGGTAATCTTTCCAAACTTGCATAAATGTGTATTAGTTGTGTATTATAAAATATAAAAAAGCGGATAGCTAAATTAGGTTTTTTTGACGTTAATAAAAGTTATGTTAAAAAAAATAAAAATGATTAAAACGCTAAAGATTGTTTTGGCTAATTGATTGCCACACCTATATATTTGCACCAGATTGTTTGTCAATTTATCAGCCTTTGTTTTAGCTGGATCGCACTTGGTTCTGTCTAATACAAAGGCTGAGTCCATTTTAGGAAGTGATGCGACAATTTCCCTTGGTTAAACTTAGTTCTACCCAGTAAAACTTTAGGATTTTATTTTTTTATATGTCCATAATAGTAGGCCTGTAAGAACATATAAAACTGCTATTACAGCTAACGCCCATTTTGTTATTGCAAATACCGTAGTACAAAGTGCCACCGTTGATGAGGTATGTCCATGAAGTGAAAGCAGCATACCTATATTTTCAACCACATCTAAAAAACCGGCTAATATTGCGGCTTTAGCAATAACATTCCCTGCTTTACCAACTGCCCCTGTATTGTTCACTGCAATTTTTTTACTGGCAAGAAATAAGAAGCCGGCGTAAAAAAAGAGAAATAAAAAATCCCAGTAGGTGTTATTCTTTGCAGCAGTAATATTATCTGTAGTTGCGGTTGGGGTCCATGCATGGAGTACTGCAGTAGTTTTTGAAATGTTGTAAGCAAACTCCAGGTCGAGTATACCCATAGGAGTAGCGGGTGTTTTTAAAGTTGAGCCGGTTTTTGCCATTACAAACATCATAGCAAGGGTACCTAACAAAAAAAAGGGAAGCAATAGTTTTTTCATGGTGAGTTAATTTAACTGAGAGTATAAAGGAGAAAAAGAGGAACATTTAATTGCTTTACCTCTTTTTCTCCTTTGATATCTTAGCTAATAATATTCTTAATCCTTTTTATCAAATCTTTGCTGCACGTAATCCCAGTTTACAACCTGCCACCAGTTGTCAACATAGTCTGCTCTTTTGTTCTGGTACTTTAAATAGTAGGCATGTTCCCAAACATCTAAGGCCAGTAAAGGGAAACCTTTTATAACACTTACATCCATCAATGGGTTGTCCTGGTTTGGAGTGGAGCCGATCATTAATTTTTTATCCTTGTTGATATAGAGCCAGGCCCATCCGCTGCCAAAGCGGTTCTTACCGGCATCGCCAAATTGTTTTTTAAAATCTGTAAAGGATGAAAAATTCTTTTCAATAGCCTGCATTAATGTTCCGGTTGGTTTATTATCATCGGTTTTTGAGCGCATACATTGCCAAAACATTTCATGATTATAATGCCCGCCACCATTGTTACGCATTTTGGCAGAATATTTTGAGATCTTAGCCAGTACTTTTTCCAGCGGCTTTGTTATATCTACATTTTCTGCAGCAGCAGCCTCCTTTACATTTTTAGAATATGCGGCTGCATGCTTGCTGTAATGTATTTCCATGGTCATGGTATCAATAACATTTTCAAGCCCGTTATACTTATATGGCAGGGGCTGCTGATCAAAGCCCGTTTTGAAATTTTCGGAAATAAATTCTTCTGATTCAGAAAACGATTGTAATAAAGGGGCTGCGGCAGTTAAGCCAAGGCCTACTGCCAAACCACTTTTTAATGATGTAGCAATAAATGCTCTGCGGTTGTTTGTATTTTTTGTAGCCATGATACTTTTTTTAGGTGGGTGATGTGTTCTTAAATTTAAGAAAAAATTGCTTTACATTTTTAAACATTCGGGTATACAATTCCTTATTAAAGAGCTGAGAATCATGCATGGCCTTGTAAGTTAAAAAGATACCTACAGGGATAAGTACAAACACCGCCAGCCACATACCCATAAATGGGGACATGATATTTTCTTTTACAAATTTTTCGCCAAACATGGTAAGGAGGTGAAATAATAAAAAGAAAATAATCGCTACAACCAATGGCATTCCCAGTCCTCCTTTACGGATGATAGAGCCCAGTGGAGCCCCGATAAAGAACAAAACAAAACACGCCATGGATAAAGAGAACTTGCGGTGCAATTCGATCTTGTGAAAAGTAATTTCTTTCTTGCGGTTCTGCAGTTCAGCACCTGCAGTTTCAATACTGAATTTGATATTATTGGCCATGGTTAGAGCCGTTTCATATATCTGAAAACGAACTGAGTCAGGAATAAGCGAATCGAATTTTGTTATTTTAGTTTGCATGACCCGTATATCTTTTTTGAAGCTGTCTTGCTTTGCTATATAAGGCAACGTAAGGGCCAGGCTCCGGTTCATGCGGTTAGTGATCGTATCATTCATTTTATACATCGAATCTAGCGAACGGCTTATCTGCCCCGCACTCAACATTTTGAAATTGTTGCGATAAACACTGTCGTTGGTAGTTTGCTTTTGTAAAGAACTCAGATCAAAAAGTTTTTTAAAGGAACTGAAACCAAGCCGTATATATTCATTGGATGAATCGGTACTGTTGCCATTCTCCTGGTAACGAAAACCATTTTTGAGATTGAATTCAAGAAATTTTTTATCAGCTGAAATACTCATCACACCTGTTTCTGCACTTATTGTATTGTTTTGCAGCGGGTTTGTTTGTTCGTAGATCAATACATCACGTATGGTTTTTCCATCAGCATCTTTTTTACCCGCTTTGATGGCGTAGTTAGGTATATAGGTAAAGAAAACGCCTTCCTTAAGTTCAAAAGCAGGTTTCTTGTAAAAGATATCATTATAAAGTGCCACAAATTTTAAATTGGCATAGGGAATAACATAATTAGCAAACAGGAATGTAACACCACTGAAAAAAACAGCGACCCATATTAAAGGCCGCATAAACCGCAGCAGCGAAATGCCCGAAGATTTGATTGCTACCAATTCAAAACTTTCACCAAGGTTACCAAAGGTCATTATAGAAGAAATAAGAATGGCGATAGGCATGGCAAGTGTAAGCATTGAGGCGCTCACATACCATAAGAATTTGCCGATGGTTATAATATCCAGCCCTTTTCCTACCAGATCATCCAGGTATTTCCAAAGACCCTGCATCATCAGCACAAAAAAAGCAATGAAGAACGTTATAATAAACGGCCCGATAAAAGATTTAAGAATAAGCTTATCTAATTTCTTTATCATGCGCAGCAGAAAAAAGTAATAAAATTAATTGTAGTAATTTGAAGTTATATGAACAATATTTCAAAATTAATGCTTTCTGCGGAGGAACAGCAACTCATCAGTAACACGCAATGGATTTTAACTAAACGTATCATACTGGATAAAGTAAACATGTTGTTGGGTGATCTGGCAGAGGCACAGAAAACTTTAATTGAGCAGGAAAAGGAATGGCTGCCTGATCCCGTATCACAATCCTCAGCAAAAATTTCGAAGGGTGAAAATTACCTTCAACTACCCTACCTGTTACTGGACTATCCACGTTACTTCGATACTGAAAATATTTTTGCAATAAGAACGATGTTCTGGTGGGGGAATTTCTTTAGTGTGACATTGCATTTATCGGGCAGGTACAAATTATTATACCAGGAAATTTTTTTACGAAAACTGAAATCGGCAGAACAGAATATTTATATATGCATCAATGAAAATCAATGGCAGCATAACTTTGACGCTGATAATTATACTGCTGTACAAAATTTATCAGTTGACGAACTGCAACAACTCGTCTTTGAAAAGCAATTTGTAAAACTGGCAGTTAAATTTCCGTTACAGCAATGGGATAATATGCCAACACTGCTGTTTGGATCTTTTAAAGAAGTAATTGAAATGCTGAGGGATTAACTACCCAGGCGGTGAAACAATTCTTTAACCTGGTATTCCCATAACTGGCTTTGATCTTTGATTTCTTTTTTATCTGCAAAATCACTGATCACTAAAATAGTTTGATTAGTAACTTCAGATTTATCAATGCGCCATTCAAAATATTCATCCTTGGTCATGTAGTCCCAACGAAAACGAACAAATTTATCATCTTCACTGTCTATTAATGCAGCTTTATCTTCAGTGCCATTCCAGCTAAAACTAAATTGTCCATCACGTTCATCAACCTTGTCAGCAAACCATTCCTGTAATCCTGCAGGGGTTCTTAAAAATTCGTACAAAATACCGGGCGAACATCTTACAGGG
>JAYUYX010000042.1:0-2795 GCA_043752205.1 Chitinophagaceae bacterium | reverse complement strand
CCTGTACAGTATTAAAAATTAATTTTTTCTTTAATTGTTAAAAATAATTTTATTAAACTAAAAAAATAGTTGTTAAACTAAATAATTAGTTTTAAGTTTACATTATCAAGTTTAAAACAAGCAAAAATGAAAATATTAACCAAGGCCGAAGAACAGATCATGCAGGTAATATGGAAGCTGCAAAAGGCTTTCCTGCGGGAGATCATTGATGAATTGCCTGCTCCAAAGCCACACAACAATACTGTTGCCACAATCATAAAGATCCTTGTTGATAAAGAATTTGTTGGGATTACGGTATTTGGAAGAACCCACCAGTACCATCCTTTGGTAAGCAAGGATGCTTACAGTAAAACAACCATGAAGAGTTTTGTAAAAGGATATTTTGAAGGTTCTTTCAGCAATGCAGTCTCGTTCATGGTTAAAGAGAACAATTTAAGTGTAGATGACCTGGAAATGTTATTGAAACAGTTAAAGAAAAAATAAACCATCCCTATAACTAAAATCATTGTTATGCTCTCCTACTCCTGGTATTTACTCAAGGTGATCATTTGCTCCGGCATTTTGTTTGGTTATTACTGGTTCTTCCTGCGTAATAAAATATTTCACCAGTATAACCGATTCTACCTTTTGTCGGCAATGTTGCTTTCGTTGTTATTGCCTGTGCTTAAGATAAACTTCTGGCAACCATCAGCTGAGCAAAATACTGCCATCAGTGTGTTACAGGTAGTATCAACCGGGGATGAATATATAAATAATATTGTAGTTGAAGCCAATAAACATACCTGGAGCGTTGAGCAGCTATACACTTTGGTTTATCTGCTTGTGTGCTTACTCTTATTATATTTTTTGATCCGTACCCTTTATCGTATCCTACTGCTGTTAAAAAAATATCCGATACAAAAATTTGAACAGGTTTCCTTTGTAAACACGGAAGATACCAGCACTCCTTTTTCTTTTTTAAAATACATTTTCTGGAATAATGATATTGATATAAATACAACAACCGGCCGCCAGATATTTAAACATGAGGTTGCCCATATACAGGAAAAGCATACCTACGATAAACTCTTTGTGAACTTTGTACTCATCTTTTGTTGGTGCAATCCTTTCTTTTGGCTGTATCGAAAAGAACTGAATATGATACATGAGTTCATTGCCGATAAGAAGGCGGTGGAAGACAGTGATACATCTGCATTTGCCGCCATGATCTTACAGGCTGCCTATCCCAGGCAAAGGTTTGAACTGGCCAACAATTTTTTTTATTCACCTATAAAACGCAGGCTGATGATGTTAACTAAAATTGATAATCCCAAACTAAGTTATATAGCCAGGTTGATGGTTTTACCGCTGGCTGTATTGGTGTTTGCAGCTTTTACATTTAAAGCGAGAGCCAGTAAAGAAATTCTTGCAGCAATAAAGCCGGTAGAAAGCATTGCTATATTCAAAGCTTTGCCGGTAAATGCGGAACACGGTTCTTCTTTAATGATGAATGATACAATGCCTGGTAAAGAGCCTTTAGACATGGAGAAAGTTTTGTTGATCATTAATGGAAAGATTATTGGCAAGGGTAAAAAAGCAGTTGAAGAAGTCAATAATATTAAAGCTGAAACTGTATCGGTGAAGTGGCTTACCAAAGCAGAAGCCATTGTAAAATATGGTGCCGATGGAGCAGATGGGGCCTGTGAATCGAGTTACAAGGAAGGCGCAGGTGACCCTGCTTTCCAAGAAAATCTTAAGATCAATTCGGACAGCAACAATCTCTCGCAATTAAAACTAAAGATATTACAGGAGAACAAAACACTAATAGAAAAGGTATATGCTGAAAAACAGCTTAATGCAGCAGTGACAAATGACCTTAAACTTACCTGGGAACCGATTGTATACATTGGAGCTTTCACCAGGGGCAGGATACAATTGGAGTATTTGAAAGCGCAAACAGAGATCAGATTAACACCTGGGTATACATTAGTTACCGCTACAGTTTATTTCCATGGCCCTGGATTTGAAGGTAACGTTGTGGCTGTTACAATTAATTCAAAATCACATGCTGGAATTATAGCAAATTTTAACCGGTGCAGGGATGGAGCTCAAATAGCATTTGACAATGTGCAGGTAAAAGATAAAGATGGAAATATCCAAAAACTGGTATATCCCCCAGTGTATGTTGTTGGGTTTGAAGATATGAAAAGCAAAGTTCAGGAAACACACGAAAAAACAATACAGGGGAACACTGCCAATATAGTATTTACACAGGTAGAAGTGACCCCACAATTTACGGGAGGTGAAGAGGCATGGAAGAAATACCTTCTAAGAACTTCGGTACCTGTTGAAAAAGGCTGGAAGGCCGGTACCTATACGATCTTTGTTAAGTTCATTGTACGTACTGATGGAACAGTTTCGGATGTAACAACGGAAAATTATATCGGGAGCCAGGCAGCCCGGCATTGTATAGAAATTATAAAGAATGCATCGGGTTGGCAACCTGCTGTACAAAACGGAAGAAAGGTAAATGCATATAAAAAACAGCCAATCACTTTTGTAGTGGAAGAATAGTTTAAACTTATTTACCAATTCTTTTTATGATATAAGCTTCCGCTTTAGCATCATAAAACCCTAAATAAACGTTGCCATTTTTTCTGAAAATTGATATAGCACTGTTTACATCCAGTTTTTGTAATTCATCTTCCAGCAAACCTGATATGCTTTTGATTGAGGCACTTGTACGATTGACAGTGAGTATTTCTGAATTTAATACAGATTTGAAATATGAATTTTTAGTAACTATACTTTCACTG
>JAYUYX010000041.1:0-7245 GCA_043752205.1 Chitinophagaceae bacterium | reverse complement strand
TTTCGTAAGCATTTGTTCTGTCACGCATTCCTGTATAAGCCTGTCCAATAGTATACAAAGCATCTTTATTAGCAGGACCAATGCTACTTTAGCAAATGAATATATCAAACTGGCAAATGTAGAACCCAACCCTCAATTAAAAACAAGTTATTTCGCTACTGCATTAAAATATGCAAAGGCTGGCATTGCTATCTTTCCTGCTAATAAAGATGCTTTGTATACTATTGGACAGGCTTATACAGGAATGCGTGACAGAACAAATGCTTACGAAAGTTATAGAGATTTGCTCAGGTTTTATCCTGACCACAGAAGTGCACTCAATAATTTAGGGACTGCATATTTTGAAGAAAAAAAGTATGATTCTGCTTATAGTTATTTTAAACGCTGTTATGATATAGATAGTACTTTCCCAAAGTCATCACAAAATCTAGCCATCTATTATTTCACCGTAGGAAAATATAATGAAGCTATACGATTTGCCTCAAATGCGATTAGGCTCGATAAATACCAGGTAATTAGCTACGATGTAATTTCAAAAGCTTACGGGGTATTGGGCAACCAGGCTGAGGCTTTAAAGTATCAACAACTTTATGGGGTAATGCGTGCAGAGTCACTTGAGGTTAATACGGGAATAGAAAATTAATTAAAACTGAACCTTAACATTTGCCGTAGTTTTTTTGCCCTTTTTTACTTTCCATTGCGGTCCTTCCATAATCAGGCGCCTGGCAGCTTCATCGTACTCTGCACCAAGAGATTTATTAACACGTAGATTGGTAATTGTACCATTCCTTTTTACATCAAATGATAATTCAACCTCACCACGAATCTCTCTTCTCAGCATGTCTTCTGGTATATCAAGATTGTTAGCTACATAGGTATTATAATTTTCCCAACCATCGGCAGGCTCAACATTTACTACAGAATCTTTTAATAAAGTGGCCCGGCGTGACTTGCCACTGATGTTACCATCTGCCTTACCTATTACCATTTTATCTTTCAGTGCAACTTCATCTTCCTGCAACACAATTTTTGTTTGTGCCTGGTTATTGCGTAAAGAAAAAGTTTTTGGAAGATAACCTACGGACCTTACTTCAACATTTAAGATACTGTCTGTTGAAACAAGCCTTACCATTCCCTTAGCATCGGCATAAGTGCCAAAATTTTCTTTTTTAATGGATATATTAGTAAAAGGCAGCGGCGAATTATCAGGAGCAACTACCTGTGCTGTAAAAAAATTATTCAGTACTGCTTCTTTTTTAAAAGTAGCTAAGCCCTGGTTTCTTTGCCTGTTTAAGGCCTCTGCTTCATTATTTGTTTTTGCTGCAGGTTTGTTGTTAGCTATATCCTCTGAAAGTTGTGCATTATTGTTTGCATCATTAGTGATGGGCTGGGCAGGTACAATAATTTTTGTATTGTCGGGTTTGGCATTTGCAGTAGCAGGTACAGATGGATTTACTGCTGTAGTAAGTACCCCGGATATAGTTTTGTCATCAAGTTGCGTAACTGTTCCTAGTGTTGCAATGGGGCCAGCAGGCGATATTATTCCTTCCCTCGTTTCAGTTGCTGTTGGGTTAAGCGATGCTGTAACAGAAGGCGATTCCGGTACAGGTTGCTGTATGCTGTCTTGATTTACAATTGTTGTTTGAGCAATTTGCTGTTCGTCTTTTTCTTCTGTTTTGTTGTTGGTAAGTATAAAAGTTAAAAAAGTACCAGAACCAATAATAAAAACAGCGGCCGCCATTTTCCACCAGTTGTTCTTGGTTTTATGCAATGGAATTATCTTGGCAACTGAACCCTTTTCCGCCATTTCTTTACGTAGGGCAGCCAATTGGTCATTCCAATTACTGCCTTTCATGGTTTCAAAACCTTCCATAGCTTCTGCCAGGAAGGGATCATCTAATGCAGTTTTTTCCATAGCATGCATCTGCAGGGAAGATAGATTCCCTGAAAGATATTGTTCTATATCCCTGGCAGTGTAAATAATATTATTATCGCCCTTCATTTTTTTAGTCTTCTATTTTCAATTGTTTTTCATCGATACATATCTTGAGGTTGCGCTTACCATTTTGTATATAGCTTCTCACTTTATTCCAATCGAACCCGGTTATGGCTGCAATTTCGTTATAACATTTGTTTTGCAGGTAAAATAACATAACCGATTGTTTTTGTTCTTCCGGTAAAGTCTCCAGGCATTGCTCTAATTTCTTAAAATTTTCCTCTTTTTCCAGAACCTCGCCATTCAGATGCGTATTTTGCTCAGAATACATAAGTACCGGGTTAAATTCTGTGGTTTTAATGTTGCGGGGGCTTCTCAACTGCATCAGGCAATAATTTCGTGTCAAAACATGCAGCCAGCCCTTAAAATTATCGACCTCATGAACCCGTAATTTAGTGTTCAATTCATCAAAAATATCCATTACGGCATCTTTACAACGTTCGTCATCTTTTAAATATTTTAAGCATACACCAAAAACCAGGTCCATATAACGCTGGTACAAAGTACTTAATATGTTAATGTCGCCCGTTTCTTTAAAAGAAATAAGCAATTCTTTGTCTGAGGATTTATCCGGAGATATGTTTTTTAAAAAAGCCAAATATTAATTATTGATAAAAGGTTTCTGGTACGAATGGTTATTCAAAATACACTTTTACAGTTTGATAAAACAATCTGTTCATATACTGGCTTTGCTGTAATTGTCTTTCAGAAAATCCCTGCAGACCCAATAATCCGGCTGCATTACCTTTATTAATGGCAATTTCCAGGTAACCGGCCGAATTAAATATAGCCAGTTTTTCTCCTTCATTTACATCTGCATAGGTTTCACTTATTTTATCAATTACCTCATCACGTTTAAAAACTATTTTGAAACTGCGCCCTTTTCGCTGTTCTTCAAATTCATCTTTATGAATATTCACGATCACGTTCTCAAAATTATCTATAAATATAATTTGGCCCTCTATATAATCATTGCCCAGCATTGGCCTTAACGGGTTTTTAATTTGTATAGAAATGCCGGCATCACCTACTTCCTTAATTGGTTTACCCGTATGCAGTTCGTTAAATGCCTTGGCAAATATAGAAGTACAATAAATGGTATTTTTCTGCTGTGTTTTATCTAAAGCAAGTGCAACTACTTTTTGGGGAACCTCTTCCAGTATCATAGTTAATAAACCATTATCGGCACAACCAATAAAATGACCATTATGCTCTGCCAATAACATGTGTTCGGGTCTTTCATCAAACAGATTAACCAGTATTAAATGAAAAGTGCCTGCAGGGAAATTTTTTATAGCATTACGGCAAACATATGCAGCCTGAGGATAATTAAAAGGAGGGAGGTTATGGCTGATATCAACAAGTGTAAAACCGGCATCGCTTTGTAACAGCTGACCTTTAACTGCACCAATAAGAAAATCCTGTTGGCCAATATCGGATGTGAGTGTTAGTAAAGGCATTTTTAAGTTAATTTGTTTAATAGGTAAATTGGTTAAAACGCACAACCCAATTAACGGGTCAACGTTTAAACAGATAACCGATTAACGCACCAGTTCTCCTTTGTTAAAAAAGAATTTTTTTACCAGCTTATCTGCCCATGCCGGAAAAAAAGCATTCATGAAAACAGTTTGTTTGCCTTTGAATGTAAGCACCAGGCTTCTTTTCCGTTTTTCGATAGCTTTTATAATGTGATGGGCACATGTTTCTGAGTTCATCATCTTTCCTTCATCCATGGGGCTTTCTCCTTGCGCTTGCCCCTTTTTATTGAGTGCTGCATTACGGATATTTGATGAAGTGAAACCGGGACAAACCCACATCACGTTAACACCACTATCTATCATTTCAGTACGCAATGCTTCTAAAAAACCACGCATAGCATATTTACTGGCCGAATAGCCGCTTCTGCCCGGTAAACCTCTGTAACCAGCAATAGAAGATACGCCAACAATTGTGCCTTTACGCTCAATGATGGAATCAAGAGCTAATTTGGTACAGAAGAGTGTTCCGTTAAAATTAACTTCCATAACTTTTTGTATCACATCTACATCCAGATCCCTTAGCAAAGCCCTCATTGAAATGCCGGCATTATTAATAAGGATATCAATACCTCCAAAAACTTTTATGGTCGTCTCAATAAAATTTTTACAATCATTATAATTACTAACATCTGCCACCAGGGTATGTAAATGTTTACCTGAATGACGTAATTGTAAATCGTATAGTTTGTCCTGGTTACGGGCACAGGTAGCTACTCTGGCTCCCTGGCTTATCAATTCATCAACCAGGGCTTTACCTATACCATCGCTGCCACCTGTTATGGCTACTACCTTATTATGGAAGAAACTGCTCATAAAATTATTATAAGCAAAAATAAGTGAGTTAGATGGCTGTTACTAAACAAAATGTTGAAAATCACATTTAAATGTTGAAAAACTTTGCTTAAAAAAATTGCTGCAATATGTTTTTGCCTTATTTTTGCACTCCCGTTTAAAAAACGATGGATGAATTGGTAGCTCAGTTGGTAGAGCAATACACTTTTAATGTATGGGCCCTGGGTTCGAGTCCCAGCCAGTTCACAAAAACTCCCGAAATCTTCGGGAGTTTTTTTATACGGTCAATAAACTGCATCCCCTTACATCAGCAGAGTCAAGCCTTCCCAACACTTCAAAACTTTCATTTACATGCAGGCGCCCCACATCATCTGTGGCAATAAAACTGCAGCTATATATATTGCCCAGGTCAATAATATTAATTACACCTGTAACAGGCTTCTCTATAGCATGTGCCCCGGTTTTTACATGCAAGGGGTCATCCTCTTCTCTTATCAATACTTTCATCCAACTGGGGCAATGGAAAATGCCATCGCCTTTTGAATAGGCCTGCGATAATAATTCTGTCATCCCATACTCTGAATGAACAAGGCTCACGCCCAGTTTGTCTTGTAATTGTTTATGCACACCCTGCCGGATCATCTCGTCACGCCTGCCTTTCATGCCACCCGTTTCCATAACAATGGTATGCCTTAGCTGCATTTTATATTTTTCAGCAAAATCAAGCAGGGCATAGGTAACCCCAATAAGCATGGTGGGTATTTTTAGTAATTCATTATGAATTATAGTACGATGCAGTTTTTCATGATCATCTAAATAAAAACCGCTTAGTTCATTATTGCTTTCTTTGATCAATGCTTCTGTCATCATTACCAATGAAGAATTTTTTCTTTCAAGATATGAAGGGAGCAAGCCAAGGATGCATTTATATTTTGGCAGGCCATAAAATTTTTCAAAACAGGCCATGAAACTTTCCCGGTAAAGGCTGATATCTTTTATATAATGTTTGCTGCTGACGTTGCTGGTTGTGCCACTGCTTTCAAAAATGGTATCGGTTTCAAATTCAGTTGTTTTAACAGCATGCGATTTAAAAAAAGAAATAGGTAAAAAAGGAATCTTTTCTACAAGGCGTATTTTATTAGCTTCAACCTTTAAAGCATCGCAATATTGACGGTATAGCGTATTGTTCTGGTGTTGATACCTGAACAGGTCCAGCGCCAGTTCATTAAAATTTTCAGGCGAGGCAGCAAATATCCTTTTTTCAAGCTCCATATTTTTAACAGGAAGTTTCACCGGCAATCATTAAATTTGACATATAAAACACAAAGATGCGATACACTTTTTTAATTACCATAGCCATTTTGTTTTTTACAGCATGTAAAAAAGATAAATATACTACCTCACCCCAGATCAAATTTGAAAATTTGTCGCACAATGCAGTAGATCTATCCATAAATAGTGCCACACCTATTGTAACCTTTAGTATTACTGATGCCGAGGGGGACCTGGGTATAACCGCTAAAGACACAGCATTTATATACATGAAGAACCTGCTCACCAATGATTTTGATTCAGTACCCTTTCCCGATCTGCAAATTGCAGGCAAAAGTAATTTTAAGGCAGATGTAGATGTAACCATTACCAAAGTATTGAAGTGTAAGTCAAGGCCGGGGAACCCCCTGCATACAGATACCCTCTATTTTGAATTTTATGTAAAAGATTTTGCCAGGAACAAGAGTAATGTAATAACCACACCACAACCGGTTTACTTTACCTGTTTTTAATGAAGTGGCTGCAATTCATCTTATCACATTCTATATTTGTTGCTATTTGTGCTGTTGCGCTAGCCTTCCAGACAGCCCTGCTGCTGCATCTTGATATTAGCCTTTTTGTTTACGGCTTTATTTTTTTTGCAACCCTGTGCAGTTATAATTTTTACTGGATAATCAGTAAACTGTCTTTTGCCAATAAAAGGGATATTCCAGGCCTTTTAAAAAAAGAAGCAATCGGTTTTATACTATTATGCATTGCATCAATTGGTTTAGTGTATTGTTGGTACATGTCTTTGATACCCGTTCATTTTGTAATAACAGCGGTTTTATTAACTGTTATTTATTCAATCCCGCTTTTGCCTGTGCCTTTCTTAAAGTTTGCCCGTAAAGCAGGGGTTTTAAAAACCATCCTCCTTGCATTTACCTGGACTTATGTAACTGTATTGATTCCCATTGCAAAGGATTATTCTCTTTTAAATAATGCCGACCTCTTCATCATCAGCCGTCGTTTTCTTTTTATGCTCATGCTATGTATCATATTTGATAACCGGGATAAAGATATTGATAAGATAAGGGGACTGCATAGCCTGGCCACTGTGCTTAAACCAGCAATACTTAAAATGGTCATTTATTTCATTTTTGCTTTATTATTCATCTCTAATTTTCTTTACCAGGATTACGGCCTTAATTTTAAACAATCTATAGCCCTGCAGGCTTCAACACTGGCTTTATTGTTTGTTTATTTTTACTCCACAAAAAAACGTAGTTACCTTTTTTATTATTTTATTGTAGATGGCCTGATGATATTTTCGGCTTTAGCAACCTACATAGCCGGTATTTAAGTAATTTTGCTGCAATTAAATCACCATTATGTCTAAAGCAAAAAAGTCAAAAAGTTTTCTTTCCGATCAATCTTATGAGTTTTTAAAAACCTATATCAATAATCCATCTCCAACCGGGTTTGAAAGCAGCGGCCAAAAATTATGGCTTGAATATATAAGGCCTTACGTAGATACAACTTTTACTGATCCTTACGGGACTGCTGTTGGTGTAATTAATCCTGATGCGCCATTTAAAGTTGTAATAGAAGCACATGCCGATGAGATCAGCTGGTTTGTAAATTATATTTCTGCTGAAGGATTGATCT
>JAYUYX010000040.1:0-36306 GCA_043752205.1 Chitinophagaceae bacterium | reverse complement strand
TTGCAATGGCATTTGTATTTGCAGCCTGCAATTCAAATACCGATAAATCAAAAGAAGCAAAAACTGAAAAGGAAAGCACACCTGCTGAGGAAGTATATGCCTGCTCAATGCATCCGGAAGTAATAGGAAAAAAAGGTGATAAATGTCCTAAATGCGGTATGGAACTTTCTGTACCCGTAAAAAATTCAGGATCATCTACAGGTAACTCAGATACAAATACAGTTGCCATGGTAATGCCTGCTGATTTTTCTATTAAAGAAATTGTAAGCAATTATTTGAAACTAAAGAATGCCTTAACAAAAGACGATTCAAAAAATGCAGCAGCAGCAGGCAACGCCATAGTAACTAACCTTGCTGCCCTGGATGCAAATAGTTTACCTGCTGCACAGAAAAAAGCTTTTACGGATGTAGCCGACGATGCTAAAGAACATGCCGAACATATTGCTGCAAATGCCGGGAAGTTAGACCACCAGAGAGAACATTTTGCTATGCTTAGTAAAGATGTAAATGATCTGATAAAAACTTTTGGTGCAGGACAAAAATTGTATCAGGACTTTTGCCCAATGTACAACGATGGAAAAGGTGCTACCTGGCTCAGTGAGACCAAGGAAATAAAAAATCCATACTACGGCAGTAAAATGTTAACCTGTGGTTCTGTGAAAAAAGAATTATAGGATGAAAAAAATATTCAAAACTATATTGATCATTGGGCTGGTTATTTTCTTACTAATTCAATTCTACCAGCCAGCCCGTAATAAAGATAATGGGGAGTTGTTGCCATCGCATATTACAAAGCTTTACAATGTGCCCGACAGTGTGCAGGTAATACTTGCTGCCACCTGTTATGATTGCCACAGCAACAATACTAAGTATCCCTGGTATTCCTACATACAACCGGCCCGGTTTATGATGGAAAGACATATCAGGAATGGTAAAAAGGATTTGAATTTCAGTGAATTTGGAAATTATTCAAACCGCCGGCAGGAAAGTAAATTTCAAAGCATCATCAAACAGGTAAGATCCGGGGAAATGCCTTTGGCTTCTTATACTATTCTTCATAAAAATTCAAAACTCACTTCGAGGCAAAGGAAGACTATAATAAGCTGGGCTGATACAACTTTAATTTTTTTTGAATAGCAGCAATAAATAATAGTTGCATGCATGCCGGTCAAATACTTTAAAAATAAAAATACCTTTATGAAAAAAATATTTTTAATAATTTTTGGGTTAGCCCTGTATTCATTTTCATATGGCCACGAAGTAAAGAGTGTAAATGAACCGTTACAACAGGTTATCTATACTTGTCCTATGCATCCCGAAATTCGTGTTACAAAACCAGGCAACTGCCCCAAGTGTGGTATGACACTGGTAAAGGAAAAGCCTAAACCTGTTAAGAAACCTGTGGTGCAGAAAAAAATTACTACCACTGTCAATTCAAATAACAAGGCTCAGCCTGTAACTTATACCTGCCCCATGCATCCCGAGATACATGCATCTAAACCCGGTAACTGCCCCAAGTGTGGTATGACACTTGTGAAAGAAAAACCTAAACCTGTTAAGCAGCCTGTAGTGCAGAAAAAAGTTACTGCCCCCGTGAATTCAAATAAGCAGGCTGTAACCTATACCTGCCCCATGCACCCGGAGATACATGCTGACAAGCCGGGCAACTGTCCCAAATGTGGTATGAAGCTGGTAATAGAAAAAGCAAAAGCTGTAAAAGTACCTGTAGTAAAAAAGCCGGACGAAATGAAAATGCAGGAAGATACGACGCAGGTAAAATCAAATATGGATCAGCCAGTAACCTGGACCTGCTCCATGCATCCGGAGATACATGCTGACAAACCCGGCAATTGTCCTAAGTGCGGAATGAAACTGGTACCCGAAAAAACAAATCAAAAAACAGATGGGATGGATATGCCTGGCGGTTCGTCAGACGGGGACGATAATTCAACGATGAACAATATAAAATTGGCCAAGGCAAATTTGGGCCCCATCAAAACACTTGTAAATAATACGCCACCCCGAACCGTACGCTACGATCTGTATATCAGGGATACCATGGTAACCTTTGGAAAAAAATCAAAACATGCCATTGCAGTAAATGGACAAATCCCAATGCCTACGCTTACATTTACTGAAGGCGACACAGCAGAAATATGGGTTCATAATGAATTAAATGAAGAAACATCTTTGCACTGGCATGGCCTGTTTTTACCTAACAAAATGGATGGTGTTCCCTTTCTTACTCAAATGCCTATTAAGCCCGGTGCAACTTATTTATACAAGTACCCAATCATTCAGCATGGCACACATTGGTATCATAGCCATACTGGTTTGCAGGAACAAATAGGAATGTATGGAGCATTCATTATGAACAAAAGAAAAGAATGGGATATACCCACCATCCCGGTTGTAATAAGTGAATGGACAGACATGAAACCCGAAGAAGTACATCGCAGTCTGAAAGCCGCCACCGATTGGTTTGCCATACAAAAAGGAAGTACTCAAAGCTATGCAGAAGCTATAAACAAAGGGCATTTTAAAACCAAGCTTACCAACGAATGGAAACGGATGAACGCAATGGATGTGAGTGATGTTTACTACGATAAATTTTTAATAAATGGTCAATCAGAAAGTTCCTGGAACCCCCCTTCGGGGGGCAGGGGGGCTGGAACTAAGGTAAGGCTGCGGATCGCTAATGCAGGAGCATCAGATTATTTTTGGCTAACCTATGCCGGAGGAAAGATAACTGTAGTAGCCACTGATGGTAATGATGTTGAGCCGATAGAAGTGGATCGGCTGATCATAGCAGTATCTGAAACTTATGATGTAGTTGTTACTATTCCTGCAGATAGCACTGCTTATGAATTTTTAATTACACCCGAAGACAGGACAAAGTCGGCTTCCTTATGGTTGGGTAGTGGTATAAAACAACTGGCATCCCCCATACCCAAACTGAAATATTTTGCGGGTATGAAAATGATGAATGAAATGATGGATATGAATGGAAACCTGGTAGAAATGAAAGGTATGCAAATGACAAACCAGGTTATGGATATGAATACTGTTATGTACCCGGAAATAACCGGTCCTGAAAATGCAAAAGATACCATGAATGCAGGAGGCATGGATATGAAGATGCCAGCCACTTCCCAGCAAGGGGACCATAGTGGTCACAATATGGCTGGTATGGATATGGCTGGCTCTACGGATATTGTCACCCTTAATTATGCCATGTTACGGGCTCCTGAAAAAACTACGCTGCCTGCCGGGCCCTGGAAAGAATTAAAATTCGACCTCACGGGAAATATGAACCGGTATGTATGGAGCCTCGATAATAAGGTAGTTTCAGAATCAGACAGGATACTGATCAGGAAAGGAGAGAACATAAGGATCATCCTTTTTAATAACAGCATGATGCGTCACCCCATGCACCTGCACGGGCACGATTTCAGGTTACTTAGCGAGCAGGGAGAATATGCTATTATGAAAAATATAATAGACATTATGCCCATGGAAAAAGATACTTTAGAATTTGCAGCAAATGAACGTGGCGGAGATTGGTTTTTTCATTGCCATATTTTATACCACATGATGAGCGGCATGGGGCGTGTTTTCAGTTATGATAATCCGTTGGTTGATAAAACAGATATTACCGATCCGAAAGTAGCCCGCCGGGGCTTGAATTCAGATGATAGAAGATTCCATTTGATGGGACGTGCAGCATTGGAAACCAATGGAAGTGACGGTGAATTTATGTTGGCACAAACCCGATGGAGATTAAGCACACTCTGGCACTTAGGCTTTCACGATATGCATGGATACGAAAGTGAAACCATGCTTGGCCGCTATATGGGCAGAAACCAGTGGCTATTACCTTATGTTGGCTTTGATTATCATTTTAAAATGGAAGGTGGCCCCAAAAACATATTTGGCAATGAAGAAAAAAACTGGTTTGGCCAAACAAGTAACAAAACCAGGCGGGCAACAATTGTAGCTGGCGTTGCGTATACTTTACCAATGTTATTTATAGCCGATGCAAGAGTTGATGGTAATGGTAAATTTCGTTTCCAGTTGGGCAGGGAAGATATACCCATTACCAGCCGTTTGCGTTTTGCTATGATGATAAATACGGATAAAGAATACATGGCCGGGTTCAGGTATATTGTTACAAAATATCTTAACCTTTCTACCCACTATGATAGTGATATGGGCATAGGAGCAGGTATCACAATTACTTATTAAGGCGAGTTGGGATGCAGGGTGAAAAATAGTTCTGTTTAATCCGTAAAAAACTAAATACTATGGAACATCAGCAACAATACACCTGCCCCATGCATCCTGAAATTATGCAGGACAAAGCCGGTAATTGTCCCAAGTGCGGAATGATTTTAGTTCCTGTAAAAGTTGAAATAAGTTCTTCCGCTTCCCATCAGCATGAAGATGATAATAGTAATCAACCAAGAGGCTATAAAAGTAACAAGCGTAGTGAAATAGAAAAGGTTGATTTGAATAAAACTTCACAAAGTTTTCAACGATATACCTGCCCTATGCATCCGCAGATCGTTGAGGATGCACCAGGCAAATGTTCTTTATGCGGAATGACGTTGGTGCCACTTACTAAATCAAAACAAGGCTCTGCCCATAATTCCCATTCTTCAGGCATAGCCGATTTTAAAAAACGATTTTATGTAGTGCTGGCATTAACTATTCCCATCATGCTGTTATCAGAAATGATACAGCAATGGTTGAATATTCATATCAGTTTTCCCGGTTCAAAATATATTTTGCTTGGCTTGTCCTCTGTTGTTTTCTTTTATGGAGGCTGGCCCTTTTTGAAAGGTTTGGTGGGTGAAATAAGCGTAAAGAATCCCGGTATGATGACCCTGATCGGTTTTGCCATTTCAGTGGCTTACATCTACAGTGTAGCCACAATCTTTGGATTAGAAGGGATGGATTTTTTTTGGGAACTGGCAACTCTTATTTTAATCATGCTGTTAGGCCATTGGATTGAAATGAGATCCGTAGCAGGAGCATCAAGAGAATTGGAATTGCTTGTACAACTAATGCCCGATGAGGCCCATCTTGTAAAGGGTGAACAAATCACAGAGGTAAAAACTGTATCACTGAATGAAAAAGATGTTATACTTATCAAGCCAGGAGAAAAAGTTGCAGCCGATGGAATAATACTGGAAGGAGAAAGTTATTTGAATGAATCTATGTTGACAGGGGAAAGTAAGCCTGTACAAAAAATAAAAGGCGATAAAGTAATTGCAGGGGCTATTAATGGAAACGGTTCTATTAAAGTTACCGTATCCCATGGGGCTAAAGATTCCTATCTCTCACAGGTTATAAAACTGGTGGATGATGCACAAAAATCAAAATCTAAAACCCAGTTAGTTGCAGACAAGGCTGCAAAATGGCTAACAGCCATTGCGATCATTGCAGGTATTGCTACATTTTTATACTGGTATTTAACCGGGCAATCTTTAGCTTTTGCAATGGAAAGAATGGTGACAGTAATTGTTATCTGTTGTCCCCATGCCTTAGGATTGGCAGTGCCTTTGGTAGTGGCAAAGTCAACAGCCTTATCAGCAAAAAATGGTTTGCTTATTAAAAACAGGACAGCTTTTGAGAATGCAAGAAAAATAACCACAATTGTATTTGATAAAACAGGAACATTAACCGTGGGAAAATTTGAAGTATCTAAAATAGTTTCGCTACAAAAAGATTTAAATGAAAATGAACTACTTCGTCTGGCATCAGCATTAGAGCAACAATCAGAACATCCTATTGCAACGGGCATTCTACAAAAAGTAAAGGAATTGTCTGTCACCATTCCGGCAACAGAAAACTTTAATGCCATTACTGGCAAAGGTGTTGAAGCCACAGTAGAAGGCAAAAAAGTATTGGTTGTTAGTCCGGGTTATCTAAAAGAAAAAAATATTTCTGTTGCAGAGGGCTTTACAGCTAATGATACCGAAACGGTTGTGTTTGTAATTATCGATGATGTATTGGCAGGATACATTGCATTATCGGATGAGATACGTCCCGAATCAGGAGAAGCCATTAAAACCCTGAAAGAAAACAATATCAAATCTATATTGCTTACAGGCGACAACAGTAAAGTAGCTGCAAGTGTAAGCAAAACTTTAGGCATGGATAGTTTTTTTGCAGAAGTACTGCCCCATCAGAAATTGGAAAAAATAAAAGAATTACAAAGTAAAGGAGAGTTTGTGGCCATGAGCGGCGATGGCGTAAATGATGCACCTGCACTTGCCCAGGCGGATATTGGCATTGCGGTGGGCAGCGGCAGCGATATTGCTGCAGAAACAGCAGGGATTGTTTTGGTGAACAGTAATCCTAAAGACATTGTGAGTTTGGTATTATTTGGTAAAGCCACTTACCGAAAAATGATTCAGAATTTAATTTGGGCAACGGGTTATAATGTAGTGGCCCTCCCACTAGCTGCCGGTATTTTGTATAACCAGGGGGTTTTATTAAGCCCTGCTTCCGGTGCTGTTTTAATGACGGTAAGTACCATTGTTGTTGCCATCAATGCAAGTATGCTGAAAGTAAAATAAGTGCCGGTTTATTAAATCAATGATTTCCCATACCACCATCAACAAGATGCTTAATGATGAATAGTACAAGTAAACAGATAAACCCAACGGGCGGAAATTCATAAAAAATGGTTTTTAGATCATTGAAGTGGCCAATAGCCAGAAATAGTATTAAAAGAATAACTTTAAGTTCTAAGAAGAGGATTCAACTCATTCAAACCTAAAATTAAATTTAAACCATATTATGAAACCAATATTATTTTTGTTTATTGCAACGCTGCTTTTTATAAGTTGTCAAAAGAATAATGAATCAAAAGAAATAATAGCACAGGATGATCTTGTAGCGGCTAATGCAATGACAAGTGAGGCTTTGGTTATGCAACAATCTTTAAACAACCTGATAGCAGCTCCCACCCAGGCCCAGCGGCTTTATTGGGATAGTGCATACCACCGTCATGATTCTTTATTCTGGCATCAGCATAATATTTACCACCATGGTACGTACACACACGATGACCATAGCCACCAATGGGTGCCTTACAACCCTGCCATTAATCATCATGGTCATCATCACCCTCATTATCCCGGTCATCATAATGACTCATTGATAATTATTCCATCCAGCAATCATCATCATACCAATTGCGACCATCACCAAGGGCATCATATATGCCACCACCATACAATTCATTCACTGCATCAACTTCATAATATTCATCATCCGTAGATTTTACAAGGGTATCAGGAAATATGCAATATAAATTCATAAGTCTACTTACAACTTTTATTTTTAATGCTGAAGGAGAACTGGTTTTTCTGAAATGGTTTACCGCAAATGATGAAGAAAATAGTATTTATATGCTCATTAAAATTGCAAATAAAGATGATTAAGCTGGCAAGTTCATTATTGCTAATTATAGTTATCGTGTCATGCAATAATGTAGAAAAAGAAGGAGGCAATTCGGTAAATAATTCTCCTATTGATACAATGGGTAATGTAAAACTCCTTGCCTCTCCTGCTGATACTGGAAGTGCCGAGCCGTATTTATTCACAGACAAAAACGAGGTTGTGTACCTTTCATGGATTGAGAAAAGAAAAGGAAATAGTTGGTTGAAATTTTCTGTGATGCATAAAGAAAAATGGTCAGAACCAATGGTGATTAGTTCCGGCGACAATTGGTTTGTTAATTGGGCAGATTATCCGTTGTTAACCGGAGATGGTGAAAAAAACATGCTGGCACATTTTTTAGAAAAAAGTGAAAATGGTACTTACACATACGACGTTAAGTTAATTACTTCTGCTGATGAAGGGAAGACATGGAGTGCCCCTGAAATTCTCCATGACGATGGAAAAAAAGCAGAGCATGGCTTTGTGTCTATGATTCCATACGAAGACAACTATTTTATTTCATGGCTTGATGGAAGGAATGCTGTAATGGAAACTGCGGGAGGACATGATGACCTTCATCATGGACAAATGACTATACGTGGAGCGATCGTTGATAAAAAAGGGAAAAAATCCGCTGAGTGGGAATTAGACAACCGCGTATGCGATTGCTGCCAGACAAGCGCTGCCATCACTGCAAATGGACCTGTTGTAGTCTATCGGGACAGGTCTGAAGAAGAGATAAGAGATATATCTATTGTGCGGCTGGTAAATGGTAAATGGACATCACCTAAGCCTATTTTTTCAGACAACTGGAAAATTGCAGGATGTCCCGTAAATGGCCCGAGGGCTGATGCAAGGGGTAACAATCTTGTTGTAGCATGGTTTTCTTCGCCTGGTGAAAAAGCACAGGTAAATATTGTTTTTTCTACTGATGGTGGAGCTACATTTGGTACTCCTATCCGTATTGATGATGGGGAAGGAATTGGCCGTGTAGATGTTGTTATGCTGGATGATAAAAGTGCTATGGTAAGCTGGATGGAAGGGTCAGTGATAAAAGCTGTTAAGGTTTTTCATGATGGCAAAAAAGAACCTTCAATTATTATTTCTACTTCTTCAGTGTCAAGGTCAAGCGGATTTCCACAAATGACAAGATCAGGTAATAACTTAATTTTTGCCTGGACGGATGATAAGGAAAAGACGATTAAAATGGCAAAGCTTCCCTTAGAATGAGATACATAATACACGACAGGCTTTAGGTACATCATTACAAAATATTTTTCTTTACAACTATTAAACTGCCCTTGCGATTGACTATATGACTAATACTTCCGGTTAATTTTCTTATTTTCGCATTTCATGAAAAAAGTAGTGCAAAAGATATTATTACTGGTTGCCGTAATTACGGTAACAGCGCACAGCACTTTTCCGCATGTACATCTGGATAAAATCATGGCCTTTGTTGAAGACCAGCACCATGATGAGCATGCTGCTGGTAAGTATCATCACGATCATGCTGATAACAGCAAAGGCGATCAACACAACTTGTTTTCTTTTGTACAGTTAGACGATGATTTTATTCCGGCAACCGGACAAGCCAAAAACTTTGAAATACCATCTGAATTTCTTACGGCTTTAATTGACACTTATCTTTCAAATAATTTTCCGGCTAATATAAAAACAGATTTCGGTTGGTACAAAGAATATCCGCCCCCGGATTATTCTTGTTATATTTCTTCCCTGCGGGGTCCTCCCATCGCTTTATAATTCTTGTAGCTGAATGATTAAATCATTTGGCTTTCGTGCTTTCCGGAGCACTTTAATTATTATTTATCTCTATTATTTTATTATTCTGCGATGAACAAATTATTTATCAGCTTCCTTATTGCGTTGTTGCTTAGCTGCCAAAGCAATCAAAAGCATGAAGAAAAAACTGAGGGTAGCTTAGAACCTCTGGCTTATACACTTTATACCGCAAGGAGCGAACTCTTTGTAGAGTTTAAACCACTTGTTGTGGGACAGACCTCAAAATTTGCAGCACACTTAACAATATTGGGCGAAAATTTCCTGCCATATACCGAGGGCACTGTAACAGTTAGTTTGATACAGGCTGATAAGGGCTTAAAAAATACTGCCACTGCTCCAAGTTCACCCGGCATCTTTCGCATGGCACTACAGCCTGTGCAGGCTGGTATGGGTAAATTGGTTTTTGATATTAAAACCGCAGGATTTACCGACCAATTCATCATTGATAGCATACCCATATTTGCAGATGGAAAAACGGCAATAGCCGCCCAGCCCAAAGAAACAAGTGGCGGGGATATTTCATACCTGAAAGAACAGGCCTGGAAGGTAGAGTTTGCTAATGCGCCGGTAACTAAAGAAACCATGTTTGATGTTATAAAAGCCACAGGTGAAATTCAATCTCCACCTGGTGATGAAGTAACCATTGCAGCAAGGTCAAATGGTATTGTAAAATTTGTGGGCAATAATAATGTTACTGGCTCAGCCATTAGGGCAGGACAAACCATGTTCACCATAACAGGGGGTGAGATCGCTTTTGAAAATGTGGATGCGGCCAAACAAACTGCAAGGGCAGAACTGTCTACTGCAAAAACTGAATTTACAAGAGCAAATGAATTAATAAAAGATAAACTCATCACACAGGGAGATTATCAAAATGCAAAACTCCGCTACGAACAGGCACAGATCACGCTCAATAACCTGGGCCGTAATTACAGCGGTGGCAAAAGCCTGTCATCTTCCATCCACGGTTTCATTAAAAACATTCTTGTAAGTGAAGGCCAGTTTGTATCAGCAGGGCAACCTTTGGCTACCATCACTAAAAACCAACGCTTGGTTTTAAAAGCAGACGTATCATTAAAGGATGCAGAAAAGATCAATGGTATCCAGGAAGCCAATTTTACCATTATTCAAAGCAAGCAATCCTACAACACTAAAGAATTGAATGGAAGATTATTGGCTGTTGGAAAAACAACGGCAGGAAACTCACCATTTATTCCTGTGCATTTTCAGATAGACAGCAGGCCCGGAATGCTGCCAGGTTCCTTTGCAGAAGTATTTTTAAAAACAACACCAATACTAAATGCATTGGCTATTCCGGTATCTGCTTTAGTTGAAGAACAAGGCATTTTTTATGTGTATGTACAAACAGAAGGTGAAAGTTTTCAAAAACGAGAACTGAAAATAGGTGCAAATGACGGGCAGAAAGTACAGGTCCTTTCCGGTGTGGTTGAAGGTGAAAGAGTAGTAACAAAAGGAGGCTATCAAATAAAATTATCACAGGCAAGCGGTGCATTACCTGCTCATGGACATGAGCATTAAAAAACAGAACGATGTTAAATAAGATCATAAGGTTCTCTTTAAATAATAGGGTGTTGATCATAGCCGCATCTATCCTGTTGCTGGTAACAGGTACATACACGGCCACTAAAATGGAAGTAGATGTTTTTCCTGATCTGACCGCACCTACAGTGGTTGTATTGACCGAAGCTCATGGCATGGCTCCTGAAGAAGTAGAACGTTTAGTAACCTTCCCGGTAGAAACTGCAGTAAATGGTGCTGGTAATGTAAGGCGAGTAAGATCCTCATCCTCTGCAGGGATCTCAATTGTATGGGTAGAATTTGAATGGGGAACAGATATTTACAGGGCACGGCAGATCGTGAGTGAAAAAATAAGTGTTGTAGCCAACCAACTGCCTATAGGCGTAAGTGCCCCGGTGATGGCTCCGCAATCTTCTATCATGGGAGAGATCATGTTGATCAGTGTTACTGGAACTGCTACCAGTAAAATGGATACCCGTACAATTTCAGATTGGAATATACGACCTCTGTTACTTTCTATTGGGGGTGTATCACAGGTTGTAGTTATTGGAGGAGAATATAAACAGTTTCAGATACTTGCTTCACCACAAAAAATGAGTTACTACAATGTATCCTTAACAGAATTACTGAAGGCCTCAGAAGAAGCAAATAAAAATGCAGCCGGTGGTTTTATGAGTGAATACAGTAACGAATATATTGTGAGGGGCATTGGCCGTACAAATGATTTGAATGAACTGGGCAGGTCACTGATAAAAACAGTAAATGGTAGTCCTGTTAAGATTGAAGATGTGGCAGAAATAAAAATTGGTGCTGCAGTAAAAATCGGGGATGGCTCTTTAATAGGCAACTCTGCAGTTATCATGACAGTAATGAAACAGCCGGGTACTAATACATTAGAACTCACGAATAAAATTGATAATGCTTTAGCTAACTTAAAAAAAACATTACCGGCAGACCTGGCCATTAATACAAAAATATTCCGGCAAGCAGACTTTATCAATGCCTCTATCAGTAATATCAATAAAACATTGATCGAGGGTTCGATCTTTGTTATCATTATCCTTTTCCTGTTTTTAATGAACTGGCGGCCCACATTTATTTCATTGATCGCAATCCCTGTTTCTTTAATAACAGCTATCCTTACATTGAAGTGGTTAGGTTTTACGATCAATACCATGAGCCTTGGCGGTATGGCTATTGCTATTGGCGCATTGGTTGATGATGCCATCATAGATGTAGAAAATGTTTTTAAACGGCTGAAACAAAATGCGACTTTACCCGAAGCAGAACGAAAGGCAAAACTGGATGTAATTTTTGATGCCTCGGTAGAAATAAGGACTTCCATTATCAATGCCACCTTCATCATCATTGTTGCATTTGTCCCTTTGTTCTTTTTATCCGGCATGGAAGGAAGGTTACTGGCACCTTTGGGTATTGCTTTTATTGTTTCGTTGTTTGCATCACTGATTGTTGCCATAACCATTACACCTGTTTTGTGCAGTTACTTGCTCACGAACGATAAAATGCTGAAAAGGCAGCATAAAGAAAGCTGGATCGTACGCAAGCTCGGTAAATGGTATGAGGGAAGTTTGAAAACTGCCATGAATTTCAAAAAACTGATCTTATCTATAGCAATAGCTTTATTCCTTGGAGCACTGATCTTACTTGGTTTTTTAGGCAGAAGTTTTTTACCTGAATTCAATGAAGGTTCATTGGTGGTGAGTGTTACCAGTTTACCCGGAATCTCATTGGAAGAAAGTAATAAGATCGGTTCAAACGTGGAAAAGACATTGCTTACCATCCCTGAAATAAAAATTACCACGAGACGAACCGGCAGGGCTGAACTGGATGAACATGCACAAGGTGTAAATGCATCAGAGATCGATGCACCTTTTGTGTTGAAAGAACGCAGCCGTGAGGAATTTATGAAAGATGTACGGCAAAAACTGGCGGGTATCTCAGGAGCAAATATCACTATCGGTCAGCCAATTGGCCACCGGATAGACCATATGCTTTCCGGAACAAGGGCAAATATTGCTATTAAAATATTTGGTACTGATCTGAATAAACTATTTACGATCTCCAATCAGATTAAAACTACTATTGAAAACACCCCCGGTCTGGTTGACCTGAGTGTGGAGCAGCAGGTACAGATACCCCAGGTGCAGATAAAAGCCAACAGGGATATGATGGGTAAATACGGCATCACCATTGGCGAGTTTGCAGAGTTTACAGACATTGCTTTTGCAGGCGAAAAGGTTTCTGAAGTGTATGAAGGCAACCAGCGTTTTGATTTGGTACTACGGTTTGATGAAAGCAACAGGGGCAACCTGCAAAATATCAGCAATACATTAATTGATACAAAAGACGGCCAGAAAATACCGCTTAACTATGTTGCCGATATTGTTTCAACAACAGGCCCCAATACCATTAACAGGGAAAATGTACAGCGTAAAACTGTTGTATCTGCAAATGTTGCAGGCCGTGACCAGAAAAGCGTAGTAGATGAAATAAGACAAAAGATAGAAGCAAATATCAAACTCCCTGAAGGTTACAGGGTTGAATATGGTGGCCAGTTTGAGTCAGAAAAAGAAGCATCAAAAACATTGCTGCTTGCATCATTGCTTGCATTGGTGGTCATTTTCTTTTTACTGTATATGGAATTTAGGGATATAAAGATCTCCACAATTATTTTGCTTAACCTGCCATTGGCTTTGATAGGAGGCGTGTTAAGTGTATGGCTTACTTCGGGTATATTGAGTATACCGGCCATCATAGGTTTTATCACCCTGTTTGGCGTTGCAACAAGAAATGGCATCCTGTTGGTATCGCATTATAAAACCTTAACAGCACAGGGTATGTCTTTATATGATACCATCATACAAGGATCAAAAGACAGGTTAAGCCCCATTTTAATGACTGCATTAACAGCAGGGCTTGCATTGATACCACTAGCTATTGGTGGTGATTTGCCGGGTAACGAAATTCAAAGCCCGATGGCAAAAGTTATTTTGGGTGGATTATTAAGTTCTACACTTATGAATTTATTTATAGTGCCGATTGTTTACTTATTAGCAAACAAAAAAAAGTAAAAAATATATAAACACAGATAGTGAAGATTACTGAAATTTTTAAGAGCCTGCAACAAAAAGAGTTTGCAAAACTGTATGCCGGGCAAACAATTAGTTTGCTGGGCGATGCTTTTACCTGGGTAGGTATAGCGTTGCTGGCATTTGAGTTTGCAGGCGAAAAAGCGGCAGGCGTGCTATCTATAGCATTAACCATAAGAGTTACTGCTTTTATTTTATTTGCTCCTTATGCCGGTGTATTGGCAGATAAAATTAATCGGAAAAAAATATTATTGATTTCAGATTTTAGCAGGATGGTTATTGTACTGATGCTTGTTTTTGTGGAGGCTGAATGGCAGTTGTATGTGTTAATATTTTTACTAAACGTTTTCAGTGCTTTTTTCACACCTGCATTTAAAGCATCTGTACCGCAAATGATAAAGGATAAAGAAAAGTTTGCTCCTGCAATTGCATTGTCTAATGCTACTTACCAGTTGTTGGCGATTATGGGTCCCGGCCTCGCAGGTATCGCAGCCGCATGGTTAGGTACAAGAGAAATATTTATACTCGATTTTTTTACATTTTTACTTTCTGCATTATTTGTATTGTTTATCAGCAGACATCTTTTTCAACTGAATAATGAGACCAATCATAACTCTACAACTCCACAGAAATTTCGGGAAGTTTTAAAAGGAACACAGCTTTTGTTTGCAGACAAAATAATACGTTTCGCATTATTGGTGGAATTGGCCGCCGCAATTGCAGGTGCTTGCATCCTTGTAAATACAATTGGATATGTAAAGGGAATATTGCAGCAGGGAGATAAGCAATATGGAATGGTAATGTCGGCTTTGGGCATTGGTGCTGTAATCGGTGCTTTTGGTTCTGCCATCTTTGATAAAACCATAAGCCGTAAAATTTCTTTGTTGGTGGGAGGCATTTCGGTATCTATTGCATTGTTGGCGGTTCCTTTTACAAGCTCGTTATGGTTACTGATGCTACTATGGTTGGTGGCTGGTTTTGGACAAAACCTTGCGGAGATGCCTTCGCAAATGCTGATTGCAGAACGCATCCCTTTAGTACAGCAGGGCCGTGTATATGGTGCCCATTTTGCCTGGTCGCATTTATGGTGGGCAATTGGTTATCCTATTGCAGGTTTTTTAGGAACACAGTTTTCTAATATTAGTTTCCTGGTAGCAGGATGTATATCATTAAGTATCCTCTTCATTATTTTCATTAACCATTATTCAAAAAATAAACTTCAATGAATCAAAAATATTTAATACTCACAATGATTGTTTCTTTCATTTCATTGGAAGGCATTTCGCAAACAACAGTAGATGAAGTTATGTCGGCAGTTGAAAAAAATAATAAATCCATCCAATCAAACAAAAAGTATTGGCAGGCAAAGCAAGCTGAATATAAAACCGGGCTTACACCTTACGACCCACAGGTAGAGTATGATTATTTGTTTGGCTCACCCGTAGGTGCAGGAAACCAAAAAGATTTTAGCATTACACAAAGGTTGGACTTCCCCACAGTTTATAAACGGAAAAAAGAACTATCCGGCCAGCAGATAGCACAAACCAACTTGCAGCAGCAGGTTTACCGGCAGGATATTTTGCTGGAAGCAAAATTAATCACTTTGCAAATTATTTATTTAAATAAGAAAGCTGCAGAATTCAATCGGAGGTTAGTCAATACACAAAAACTGGTTAAAGATTATCAGAAGAAATTAGACAATGGCGACGTGATCATACTTGATGTAAACAAAGCAAAATTGCAGTTACTCAATATCAGGAATGAAACAGCATTGAATGAAAATGAAAAAAAAATATTACTAGCAAAGGTTTCAGAATTAAATGGAGGCATAACGATTACAATTAATGATACTATTTATCCGTTTGTTCCAATCATTCCAGAATTTGAAATACTGGACAGCACCATTGAAGCCAACGACCCCATTATAAAAGTATATGAACAGGAAAAGAAAATACTGCAACAGCAAATCGCTGTGCAAAAAGCAATGAACCTGCCCAAGATTGAAACCGGTTATCATGCACAGGGTATTTTAGGACAAAGCTACAGGGGTTTTCATGCAGGCATTACAATTCCTTTGTGGGAGAATAAGCATAAATTAACTGCAGTAAGATCAAATCTTGATTATGCAACTTCCAATGCAGAAACACATCGCCTTAACCATCGTTTGGAAAATAAACAATATTACGACCAGTTGGATGTGAGGTTGAAGATGGCACTTGAGTACAGAGAACTTTTATCAACACTGAACAATACTACTTTATTAAATAAGGCTCTTGCTCTGGGCCAAATCACTATTATCCAGTATTTCTATGATGAGAGTTTTTACTTTACTGCTTATGATAAATACCTGCAGGCGGAATGGGAATATCAGCAGGCAGTGGCAAGGCTGTATAAGTATATGTTGTAAAGGTTGAATGATGGGACAAGTTGGCCAATAAATTATGTCAATTAATTTTTAACTTTAATAGCTGGATAATAATCAGCCCGTAATTAACAAATCAATTTTATAAAATAGATTAATTACTTTAGTTTATTGCCGGTTTGCCGGGTGTAAAAATATTTTAAAGTCAAAACAACTATGAGTATTTTAGAATGGATCAAAGAACCCTGGCCCTGGTATGTGGCGGGGCCGCTTATCGGATTAACAGTGCCTGCACTGCTTATCATTGGTAACAGATCTTTTGGCATCAGTTCATCATTACGCCATATTTGCGCTGCCTGCATTCCATCAAACATTCCTTATTTCAAATACGAATGGAAAAAAGAAATATGGAACCTGTTTTTTGTGGTTGGTATTTTTTTCGGGGCAATGATCGCAGCCAATTATTTAGCAGATCCCGAAGCAGTGAAGATAGCTCCGGCTTTGGCCCAGGACCTGGCCAGCTATGGCATTACTGATTATACCGGTCTTGTTCCAAAGCAATTATTCAATTGGGAAAACCTGTTAACCCTTAAGGGAATGATCATGATGGTTGCAGGAGGTTTTTTAGTAGGTTTTGGTACCCGTTATGCAGGCGGATGTACAAGCGGCCATGCCATTATGGGTATATCAACTTTACAGATGCCTTCATTAATTGCAACCTGTTGTTTTATGGCCGGCGGTATTATAATGGCCAATTTCATAATTCCAATCATTTTATCGCTCTAAAAATTTGTCATGCAAAAGAAAACAGATACCAATACAGATTTTGAAGTTCGCTCACTTGATGCCATGTGTGTAAATGAAAGCAGAATAGATACAAAATGGTATCACAATATTAAATATCTTTTTGTTGGCCTTGCTTTCGGGATCGTTTTTGTAAAAGCTGAGATCATCAGCTGGTTCCGTATGCAGGAAATGTTCCGTTTTCAATCCTTTCATATGTATGGCGTAATTGGCAGCGCCATTGCTGTGGGTATAATTTCTGTATTACTTATCAAAAAGTTTAAGATTAAAACACTGCAGGGTGAGCCGATAACATTTCATCCAAAAATTTTTAATAAAGGCCAGGTTTATGGAGGATTAATATTTGGATTTGGCTGGGCAATAACCGGCGCATGCCCGGGCCCTTTATATGCCCAGATCGGTACGGGTGCCTGGGTGATCGTTGTTACTTTACTAAGTGCTATTGCCGGTACCTGGGTTTATGGTTATTTTAGAGAAAAATTACCTCACTAAATTATTCATCCCCATGCCTAACCAGGATCAGGATAAAATTATACAACGACTAATTTCAGTGATCAATAAACTGATGTGGGTAGTGTTGATCTTGGTTGTTGCAATTGTAGCAATGCCTTTCATTTTGTATAATGCAGAAAATACAAAACTTCCTCTTGATAAAACTGTTGTATCAGCAAATGCAGATACTACTAAATATTGGACCGCACCGGAAATCAATACCATCAGCGACACTGCTAAAAGAACATTGATCGAATATGGTAAAGAATTAATTGCACACACTGCTAAATACCTGGGGCCACGGGGCTCAGTAATGCAAATAAGTAATGGAATGAACTGCCAGAATTGTCACCTGCAGACAGGTACTGCCACCTGGGGCAACAATTATGGTTCTGTTGCATCACTTTATCCAAAGTTAAGGGCACGAAGCGGCAGTGTTGAAAATATTTATAAAAGGATAAACGATTGTATTCAACGCAGTTTAAATGGAAAGGCATTGGATACTACAGGTAAAGAAATGCAGGCCATTGCCGCATACATTAATTTTTTAGGATCGAATGTAGCAAAAGGGACCAAAGCAGCAGGTTCTGGTTTTAAAGACCTCGCCTGGCTCGACCGTGCTGCAGATCCGGCAAAGGGGTCAATAATTTTTTCAGCAAAATGTCAAAGCTGTCACCAGGCCAATGGCGGAGGCGTATTTAATATAGATAGTACAGAGTTTACGTACCCTGCTTTATGGGCTCAAAATAGTTTTAATGATGGAGCGGGCTTGTTCCGCCTTAGTAATTTTGCAAAATATGTAAAGTATAATATGCCGCAGGGTGTAACTTATAAAAGCACACAGCTTACCGATGAAGAAGCATGGGACGTAGCTGCATTTGTGCTTTCGCAGGTAAGACCGCATATTAATGTAGCTGCAGACTGGCCTGATATTTCAAAAAAACCTGTTGATCATCCATTTGGCCCTTATGCAGATAATTTTGGAGAAAGCCAACATAAGTACGGTCCATTTTTACCCATTGTTGAAGAGCAAAAAAAAAGAGAAAAGTCAAAACAAACAACTCCGGTTTCAAAAAAATAAAAAGATAGATGAATAATAAGCGAAGAGATTTTCTGAAAAAGATGGGTACAATGAGCGGCGCAGGTTTATTAGCAGCTTCACCGGTTGCAGCAGCGGTTATGGCTTACAAAAAAAATGTAGCGCCAGAAGATATCCCCGGTGATAAAACTTTTACCATATCTATTTTACAAACCACGGATGTACATTGCCAGGTTCATCCACATGATGAATTGTTTTGGGAAAATGATAAAACCGTTTTTCGTAAAACAGGCGGTTACGCACAGCTGGCAACCTATCTGGATGGAGAAAGAGAAAATAACCCCAATACTTTTTTAGTTGATACCGGCGATATGTTCCAGGGCAGTGAGCTTTCGGTTAAAACAACCGGTAAAGCCATGGTGCCAATTTTAAATGCCCTTGGTTACAACTTGTATTTACCAGGTAATTGGGAAGTGATCTATTATAAGAAAGCGATGCAGACTTTGCTGGGTTCTTTACATGCCCCAAAGGTTTGTGCCAATATGTATCATGACCTGGGAGATGGAAAAAAAGGCGAGTTGATCTTTCCGCCTTATTATATCTGGAATGTGAAGGGAGTCAAGATCGGCTTTATAGGTTATACAGACCCGCTGGTGCCCATCCGCCAATCGCCCAATTACAGCAAAGGAATTATTTATACAAAACCTGAAGAAAACCTGGCACATTTTGTAGATGTGCTGCGTAACCAGGAACAATGTGCTTACGTGTTGGTGGTAGCACATTTGGGATTATCGCAACAGATACATCTTGCAAATTCTCCTGAGTGCAAAGGCGTAAATTATATATTGGGTGGAGATACGCATGAAAGGGTACGGAAACCCATTGTTTGTAAATATGCAAAAGTTGTTGAACCGGGTGCCTTTGGTTCATTTGTTGGCAAGTTGAATCTTACCATAAAAAATGGAAAAGTAATTAAAGATGAATACGAGCTGGTAGAAATTAATTCAGATAGATACGCCGCATCAGCAGAAATGGCTTCCTTGATAAAAAATAATGAAAAGCCTTTTGAAAATGATATTTATAAAATAGCAGGTTACAGCACCATTCCATTGTACAGGTATTTTGTTATAGAGAACCCCATTGATACGATGATACTGGATGCACTTAAGTGGAAAATGAAAGAAGTGGATATTGTTTTATCAAATGGGTTTAGATTTTGCCCGCCACGTACAACAACTGATGATACTGGCAATATTCCAATAACCGAAGGTTTTATTTTTGATATGTTGCCGGTAGATAGCACCGTAAGAACCGGGAGAGTTACCGGAAATCAAATTAAGCAATGGTTAGAAACAGAACTGCATAATGTATTTGCAAAAAATGCAGCTGAGCGTTTTGGCGGATGGACGATAAAGTTTAAAGGAATGAAAATGTCTTTTAATGCTTATGCCGAAAAAGGAAAAAGAGTAAAGCTGGTGACCGTTGCCGGAATACCCCTTAACCCTACAAAAACATACAGCATTTGTGCCTGTGAAAGAGATGGAGATCCATCAGATATGCTTTGCAGGATGAAAAATGTAAGCAATGCAAAAAATACCAGCTATACTTTACATTCGGTTATGAAAGAATACCTGGCTGCCAATTCCCCGGTTACACCACTGCCCCCACAAAATGCAAAGGTGCTGGATGCACCACAAACCTTACTTACCCAGGTTACAGGTGTTGATTATAAGTTTCGTTGAATAGGAAAATACGTATTATAACAGCCCGCCTGAAAAAGATAAAAAAACGTTGCAAAAAAATGTTATTTTGAAGGAGCTAATGTAAAAGCTACCACTGGCAATCTGAAGGTATTTAGTTCTGCGCCAAAAAAAGATTTAATTCTTTAGTAATGAAAATCAGTGCTATACCACAAAACGAAGGGGAAAGGCTTATTGCCATGAAAAGTTATCTTATCCTGGATACTGAAGAAGAAAAGGATTTTGATGATATTACTGAACTGGCCGCACAGATCTGTGATATGCCTATTGCTATAATAACCCTGGTTGATGAAAAAAGACAGTGGTTTAAAGCAAAAAAAGGTTGGTCTTTCAAAGAGACAAACCGAAATATTTCTTTTTGTGCCCATACCATTCATACGGACGACATCATGATGGTGCCAGATACTTTGAAGGATGATCGTTTTTTTGATAACCCGCTTGTGATTGAAGAGCCCGCTATCAGGTTTTACGCCGGGATGCCCCTTATAACCAGCGATGGTTACAAACTTGGTTCATTAGCCGTTATAGATAAAAAGCCGGGAAAGCTTAGTGAAGAACAGATCTCAGCATTGCGTATGCTGTCACGACAGGTGGTAAACCTGCTTAATTCCAGATTAAACCTGCTGCAACTGGATAACCTTGTAAAAGAAAAAACTGCCCAGATCAAAGAAGTTTTTGAAAGAGTATCTGATGCTTTTGTAGCCCTCGATAAAAACTGGCGGTATACGTATGTGAATGAAAAAGCGGAGCAGATCTTCAACCGGCCTCAAGGGTACCTGGTTGGTAAGTACATCTGGGATGAATTTCCCGAGGGCATTGACCAGCCTTTTTATCATGCCTATCACAGGGCTATGGAAGAACAAAAAGAAATACAATTAGAAGAATATTATCAACCTTATGATAAATGGTTTGAAAATCATATTTACCCATCGCCTGAAGGCTTATCTATTTTCTTCCGGGATATAACGGAAAAGAAAAAGGCTGAGGAAAAAATAAGAATGGCAGATCAACAACTTGCTTATCATCTTTATAATTCGCCATTGAGTGTAATTGAATAGGATAAAGATTTTTTTATCCGGAGTTGGTCGGCCCAGGCAGAAAATATATTTGGGTGGAGTGAGGCTGAAGTTATCAATAAACATTTAAATGATATTAACCTGGTTGTTGAGGAAGATGCTCAAGCCCTTGCGATCATTACAGACGAATTAGTAACCGGAGTGGTTAATAGTAATAAGATCCTAAACAGGAATAACACTAAATCAGGGAAGATAATTTATTGTCAATGGTTCAATTCGGTGCTGAAGGATGAGAAAGGGAATATCCAATCTATTCTGTCATTAATTCAGGACGTTACAGAGCAAGAAAAAGCGAAAGAAGAAATTAAAAAAGCACACGAACGATTTGAAATGATTGCGGGTACTACCTATGATGCAATCTGGGAATGGAATCTTGTCACTGGCGAGCTCTGGGCCAATGAAGTTCACCAGCAGTTATTTGGGCTTACAAAAGCCGATCCAGTACCAACAGAACAGGAATGGAAAGAGCGGATTCATCCCGGGGACATACAGAAAACGGTTAGTGCAAAGAATAGGGCCCTTACATCAGGCCAGGACTACTGGGAATCGGAATACCGGTTTCGAAAACCGGACGGCAATTATATTGTTCTCTTTGACCGTTCTTATATAATCCGTGATCCGGAAGGCAAGGCCGTTCGTTTAACAGGAAGCATGTTTGATATTACAGAACGCAAGAAAGCAGAAACTAAACTGGTGGACAACGAAAATTATCTTCGCACCATTTTAAACACAGAGCCAACATGTGTAAAAGTACTGAACAGAAAAGGAGAATTACTATCCATGAATCCTGCAGGACTAGCTATGATAGAAGCTGACAATGAGCAACAGGTACTGGGTCGTCGCATGACGGAGTTGGTAGATGTGAAATATCGGATTGGCTTTAACCGGTTAAGTAAAAACGTTTTCAATGGCAGGCCTGGAACATTTGAGTTTGAAGTAATCGGTTTAAAAGGAGGGCACCGCTGGCTTGAAACGCATGCTGTTCCCCTAAAAGATGCAGCCGGATTAATAAAAAACCTGTTGGGTGTAACCCGTGACATTACCCAACATAAAAAGGCCGAAGAAGAAATTAAAGAAACAACTATACAGTTACGCCAGCTAACAACTCACCTACAAACCATAAGGGAAGAGGAACGCAAAAGGATTGCCCGTGAAATTCATGATGAACTGGGACAGCAACTTACCGCTATCAAAATGGATGTAGCCTGGGTCAATAAAAAAATACCGGAAGAAAAAATTGCCGAAAAAGAAAAATTAAATAATGTTATAAACCTGTTGGATGGAAGCAATAGATCTATAAGAAAAATATTGAGCGAGCTAAGGCCCGCTATATTAGACGATCATGGTTTGCTGGAGGCTATAGAATGGCTGGGCAAACAATTTACTGCCCATACCGACATTCCGGTTAAGTTTACAACTACCGAAACCGAACTGAAATTACCAGAACCAATTGCTACCTGCATCTTCCGGGTGTACCAGGAAGCTTTAACCAATATTACGAGGTATGCACAAGCCGGCAAGGTTTTTACTTCTTTAAGTATTGCTGATGATACTATAACAGTTAGTATTGAAGATGATGGAAAAGGATTTGATACAACAGTACAAACCAAAAAGTCATTTGGTATTTTGGGTATGAAAGAAAGGTTGCTCTCGCTGAATGGGAAATTTGAATTGGCATCTTCCCCGGGAAAAGGGACAGTAGTTAATATCAGCATACCTTACAGTTCTTAAAGAGAAGTTTTAAACAATTCGCCATTATTTAAACGAATCATCTTAACCAGCGATCATAAGGAAACGGTTAAGTGGTTTATAGAACCAGTGTAACGGGACCTTATTTTTTTATGATCGTTTTTTGTAAACGGTTTATGTCATTCTCTGCAACCAGTATGTAAGCACCCCTTGTAAACAGCGGTTTTAAAGCTATCGAGTATATGCCTGTATTCTTTATTTCCAGTTTACCTGATTGCATTATCTGGCCTGCGGTATTGGTAATGGTATAATTATAAATCCCCTTTACTGCCGCATCTGCATAAATATCAATATCAGTATCAACCGGGTTTGTAACTACGTAAAATTCTTTGCCGGTATCACCTGCGGATACGGTAATGATATTAGAATACTTAACCTGGGTACCCAGGTTATTTACTTTTAAACGGTAGTAGGCTGTTCCCTTAAGGGCTTTGCTATCGGTATAATTGTAAAATTCCGTGCCATTGCGGTTAAAAGGGTTGTGTATATAAATGGTATAAAAATTAATACCATCATCACTGCGTTGAAGTTCATAGTTATTTACATTTAGTTCGTTACTTATTGTCCAGTTTAATTTAGTAGCATTGTTCAACCTGCCTGCTGTAAAACTTATTATCTGTAAAGGCAGCACATAAGAAACACTGCCAAAAGTAAAATAGGAATTAAAAGCAGAAACACTGTTTGATGTTACGCTGCCGGTAGTTAATGCGCTTCCTGATGCTGAACCCCCAATGCTTCTCCAGAAAGTGCCATCATAGTAAGCTGCCCTGATATCGGAGATCATTAAATTAGGAAACGGTACTTTGCTGTTATCCCAATTCATAGCCACCTGTGCAGCGGAGCCGCTTATTTTGTTAATGGTCCAATGCTCGGCAGAATCAACATACACCAGTGGGTCAAAAAGAGAATAACGATTTGGTGTTACCGCAATACTATGCTTAACGGCAAATTCGCTCACTGCTGTAAGATTTGTCAATGCAATAGATCTTTCATAAACTGCAGTGCCCACCGGGAAAGTAAAATTGGTATTTCCCAATTTTTTTACCCAGCCATTTACATGACGGGTATCACTGCTGCCCGTGTAAGAAGAGCCAGATTCATATACCAGGTAATTGGGTGTAGCAGCAGTAGTGATCATGCCTGCAGTATATGTGTGTACTCCTGCTACACTTAAATTATTATTTAAAGTAATTCCTGCAGTATTGTTTGTTGTAAGATTATACGTTTTAAGTATCTGTGATCCGTTCACTGACTGTGCCACGGTTCCATTGAGATATAATATACCTGTACCTGACGACATACCCGCCTGTGCATTGCTTATATTAGCTTTTATATACAATGAGCCATCATTTACCAGCAACGCAGTTGAAGTATTATTAAAGTCTGCGAACCCAGTTATTGAAGCGCCTGTATGAATTTGCAGGTTACCGGTATTGTTAATAATATCCTGTGCATCTAAGCTTCCTGTTGCAACAAATAAAAGCAGCGTGATCAGATTTAGTTTCATAATTAATTTATTAATCTTAATTAATTATTGTGTGGTTACCTGCCAGTTAAGGTCAAGCATGGTGATAATATCCCCGCCTGTGGTTGTTGAGCAATATATTTCGAAGTAATCATTGACTGAAATATCCGACAGGTAAATAATTGTTGAAAACTGGGAAGCAGTACCTGCATTCTGCGTTCTCAGCGTTGTTTCACCATATCTTGTGCCTGATATGCCATTTTTTACCAGGCCAAGGGAAATGGTAGAGTTTGTTTGGTTAACCGATAAATTCCCGGTTATTATGATAACACCATCTCTTTTGTTGGTAGGCTGAAAAGTTATCCGGTTAACATTAGCAACACCACCTGAAGCATTGGTGATGGTCCATTTAACCGTAGAGCTAGTTACTTTTGTATAATCCCAATTTACCTTATACCATGAATTTGTAGTTGCCAAAGTAGTTGTGGTGGTACTGTTTAATAAGTTGATATAGCAACTCGGTCTTTTATCTCCAATACCGGCATTACTTTCCACAATAGCGTTTGCATCTCTTCCGTCGGTACGGGCGAAATCAAAACCTTCAATATAGTTCCCCGTATTGTTCCATAAATTTCCTTTTATTGAAATACTGTTATAGGCAGTAAATGTAGATGGCTTGTACATGATAGCTGTATCGGTAACGGCTGTATTATAATAACCACCCGATGCTAACTGGATGGTAGCGCCAACCCCTTTATTGAGGTTTATACCTGTTGCACAGCCAATAAAATCAGTTTCAGCAACTTTTACTATTACTCCGGTATCTGCGCTATGAACAAGTATACCATTTTTTTGAGCATTATTTATATCTGTTTCAAAAACCCAAATTTCTGCACTTGCCGAATCAAGGATAGTATTATAAAACCTGTCGAAGTTGCAATCTTTTATTTCATTATAGGTCCCGCTACCCAGGAACCGGATGGCATCCTCACCGGCTGCTGTACCATAACCAGCTAATGCAGTTGCATCAAAAACCAGCATTTTAAAATAACAATCTGATAAGCACCTGAACAAGGGCTTGCCGGAAATACCTGATGCAGGACTAATAGTAGCAGAGCCATAAGATAAACCCTGGAAAGTGATTGCATATGGGAGATTAATAACAATAGTTTCTGAAATATTATATACTTCCTCTCCCAGCCTGATTACGGTAGGGCCCGCCATATGAAGATCCAGGTATTCAACTGCTTCCTGGAGAGTTGTCCAGCTACTCTTAGGGTTTATAAAAAGAAAATTATCTGATACGTTCATCTTTTGTTTACAAATCCAGTTTCCTGCGTTTGCAATAAAAGTTTGTCCTATCCAACGGGTTAGCCTAACAATAGTATCTGCATCAATTGTGGCAGTTCCGCTCCGCTTCACAGTTACCAGGTCAGTATGTACGCCAACATTTTTTACAGATATCTCTAATCCATTATCTAATGCAGTTATGGCAGGTAGTGTTAATGTTATATTATTGCTTGCCACTACAATATCTTCACCTTTTACAAGCGTTGCATTAGCTGTTTTGGTAACCACTGTTTTATTACCATTATCCAGTTTTTTCCATTCAGTTCCGTTCCAGAAATAATAGCCATCAGTTAAAGTACCGCCGCTACTGTATACCAGCATACCCGCAGGTACTGTACCTGATAATGGTGCTACAGCACTTAAACTGTTTAATGCAATACGTGGAGGTAAAAAACCTTTGTTGGTACTTTCAATTTCCAGTATAGAGTTGCTGTTAATAGTGCCCGGGTTGTTACCGATCTTTACCTGTGCCTGAACAAATACTACAAGTATAAGTAATGGAAGTAGTAATAGTTTTTTCATGTTTAGATTATTATAAAAGAAAAAATTTGGATAATTGGTTTTTAAGTTTTTAGAGTTCCAGGTTTATACCTATCAAAAAATTTATTTTTTTATCAAAGGGACTGAATACATACACAGGTATGCTTAATTTCCGTATGTTAAATCCTACCAGCATGCCGAACTCTGCGTCTCCAGTTTCTTTATACACTTTAGTCCACTGGCTGCTTATACCTGTATAAAACCACTCAACCGGTTCATAACCTATTTCGCCCCATGTATAAAAAAAATTTTCAGCTTTCCCATTCTTACTCATAGTGTACTGGGTTTGCACTGAGGTATAGAATTTTTTATATCCTGCATCTGCATTTAAAGCAACCGAACCTCCGTTGAATTGTCCAAAAACCCAACCCAACATAGGGGTTAAAGAATAACTGAAAGCACTGTCGCTGCTAAAATTTTTTCCTATATATACCGATCCTGTTTTACGTTCTTCATAATTATACCTCATCTCCGTATGTAATCCTTTTTTACCCTGCCGGTGTATGATGGGTACCCATAAGTAAGGTTCAGCCCTACTTACTGAATTATAGTTCTCGATCCCTATTTTGGTTTGACCAGTTGCATTATGCTGCATCAATATGCTCCATATGATAATCAATAAGTTCTTCTTCACTTTCAACAATTTTTACTTGTGCATTTTTAATTTTATGGTATAATAATATATCTTTTAAAAAAGGATTCCAATAAAATATCAATCTTTCTATGGGCTTCCATAAAATTACCCAGCTAAAAACATCAATAGCATTGCTGAAAAATGAATGAATGCGGTGGTCCTGGCCAAAAATCAGGGGTAATATGCCCTGGCAAAACACAACAATGCAAATGCTGATGCACAATAATGTAAAGTTTTTCCTTTTAAACTTGCGGAACTCAATTTCTTTTAGCCGTTTCTGAATTTGGAAATGCCTGCGTATAGTTTTTATAAGCGGATCTACCATGAAACGCATTGAGCCTGATTCACAGCAAAAAACCTTAAAATCAATTGTAGTGGGCCTGGCAGCATTGGCAACAGATACATCCAGGTAATCCTTAAACTCCTGGCCAAGCTGCCTTCTATCCAGGCGGGCGGGGTCATGAGGATTGAAAAAATTATTTATACTATTCGAATCTATTCTCAGGTATATACTGATCTTTTGGTTTGAAGGCTTTCGCATAGTGTTATTTGGATATGGATCTTAACTTGCTTGTACATGTAAAAACGAATTATTCAGATTTAAAGTGTTACATGAGTTATCGAATTATCTTTAGTTCTTCTGTAGTAAAAAAACTATGAGAAGGATTTAGAATACCGCTTAATTTTACATTTCATCAATCAAAGGAAACCCCTTTCTTACCGTCAAATGTTGTATCTTAAAATGCCGTTGATTAAACGGTGCTGCAGCCAATAGTATTAATTATGCCAGAAAAAAATTCTATACAAAATAATCGGTTGTACAATCCGTTTGATGAAAAAGTTAAATCATTGCCCACATTGAGCCGTTCTATACTTTTAGGCCTGTCTGCATTTATAATTCTAGCCTCTTTATTCACATTGCTTATTTACCAGCGTTACCATCTGCTGAAAGAGGCAGATGAAAAAAGAGCATATCAAATAGTTAACCAGGCAAAAGATAAATTGCAAGAGGCCTTAACGCACAGCCTTTCGGCAACCAAAACTCTTGCTTTCTTTATTGATAAGAACGGCCAGGTAAATAATTTCGATTCTGTAGCTCCACAAATATTGGAAACAAGTGCAGATATAGATGCTGTAGAACTTGTGCCTGATGGCATTATAAAATATATATATCCCCTCAAGGGCAATGAGGCAGTTATTGGCTATAATATATTGAAGGATGAAAAGCGGAACAAGGAAGCTTATAAGGCTATTGAAAAAAAGGAAATGTTTTTTGCAGGCCCCTTTCCATTAAAACAAGGCGATGTTGGTGTTGTTGGAAGGTTGCCGGTTTATCGGCAGGGAAAATTCTGGGGTTTTTCCGCAGTAGTAATAAAAATGTCAACCCTGTACCGTACGGCAGGTATTAGTACAGCTGAAAAGGGCGGTTATCATTTTCAGCTTTCCAAAATAAATCCTGATACAAAACAGGAAGAATTTTTTCTACCCCGGCTGAATAATTTAGCGAAAACACAAACTGCTTCTGTTGAAGTGCCTAATGGGGAATGGAGACTTTCGGTTACCATTTCAAATGTGCACAAAAGTATGGGGTATATTGGGCTGCTTATTTTTCTGGGATTTATATTTTCGATGATAGGTGCTGTATTTGTGTACCGTTTTGCAGAGCGCCCTAAAAAACTAAATGAGCTCGTTCTTAATAGAACCCGTGAATTAAGAATCAGCGAAAACAATTACAAGTCGTTAATCGAAAGGGTATCAGATGCTTTTATATCGCTTAACAAAAACTGGGAATATACCTACGTAAATACAAAAGCGGGAGAATTGTTTGGAAGGGATCAACAGAGCCTTGTGGGCAAAAATATATGGCAGGAGTTTCCAGGATCAATTGACCAGGCATTTTATCATGCTTATCAAATGGCCATGGAAACCCAGGAATACCAGTACCTGGAAGAATATTATGGGCATCTTGATAAATGGTTTGAGAATCACATTTATCCATCGCCAGATGGCTTAACCGTTTTTTATAAAGATGTAACAGCGGTTAAGCAGATAGCATTGGCATTAAAAGAAAATGAAGAAAAATACCGTTCGCTTATTGAGCAGGCATCTGATGGCATTGTTATAACAGACCTGGAGGGCAAAATTCTTGAAGTAAACAATAGCATAAGTGTTATCAGCGGGTACAATAATGAAGAATTGCTTGGAAAAAATCTCTATAAATTTATTCCGCAGGAAGATGTAGAGTTAAATCCACTGAGGTTTAGCGAGCTGATGAAAGGCAATACACTTTTGTATGAAAGGAGGTTGTTGAAAAAAGATGGTTCAGTACTGGATATCGAAGTGAATTCTAAAATGGCCAGTTCTCATGCCCTGATCGGTTTTGTGAGAGATATTACTGAAAGAAAGAAAAATGAGAATAGGCTTACCTACCAGGCCAGGCTGCTTGAAGGTGTTTCTGATGCCATTACATCGCTGGATACCGAACGCCAGGTAGTTAGCTGGAACAAAGCCTGCGAAGAATTATATGGGTTTAAAAAAACAGAAATAATGGGAAAACGCATCCCCGAACTGTTAACTTTTGAATACCCATATACTACTACTCAGGCAGTTTTTAAACAGGTATACAGCGAAGGGGAATGGAAGGGTGAATTTAATTTTATACATCCAAAGACCAAACGTAAAATGCACCTGCTCAGTAGTATAAATCTCTTAAAAAATACCAAGGATGAAATATCAGGCTTTATAATAACCAGCAGGGATATTACGGACAAGGAAAATGCTGCAGAAGCATTGCAAAAATCCAATGAGCGTTTTGAATTATTAGCAGAAGCCACTAACGATGCGATATGGGATCACGATTTAAACAAAAACATGACCTGGGGTAATAAAAATCTATACACCCTATACGGACTCAACCCTCAAACCGATACTATTAATTTTGAAATGTTCATAAATTGTATTCACCCCGAAGAGCAACAGGGAATGAAGGAACGTTTAAACATTGCAATACAAAAAAAGCAATCTTTTATAGCAGAAACCTTCCGGTTTAAAGCTGCAGATGGTAGGTATAAAAATTTTTACGACAGGGCTTATATAAAGTATGACGAGGCCGGCAATCCTGTGAGGATATTAGGTGCCATGCAGGATATCACAGAAAGTGAGATAGCACAAAAAGCGATCCTGGAAAGCGAAGAAAAGTTTCGGATAATCATTGAACAGGCATCAGATGGGATATTCATTGCTGACACAGATACTTATTTTGTTGATGTAAATACAGCTGGTTGCCGTATGACGGGTTATACATTGGCCGAATTGCAAAAAATTCGTTTTACAGATATTATCCCGCCTGAAGATCTTATAACAAACCCTGTAACTATCACCAAGGTACAAACCGGCTCATCTATTATTAATGAGCGGAGATTATTACGTAAGGATGGTAGTATTATTGATGTGGAAATAAGTGCTAAAAGGCTTGCTGATGGCCGTTATCAATCATTTGCCAGGGATATTACAGAACGTAAAAAAGCAGCGGAAAAATTACAGCAGTCCGAACAAAAATATAAGCTGTTATTTTATAATAATCCCCTGCCTATGTGGATGGCCACCATACCAGAGCTGGATATAATTGATGTAAACGAAGCAGCCATAAAGCAATATGGTTATACCAAGGATGAATTTTTAAAACTCAATGCAAGAGATATGCGGCCGGCTGAAGATATAGAGCATTTTGAAAACGAAGTAAAAAAAATGATCCCCGGTATTAATAATATCCGGTCCTGGCGACATAAAAAAAAGAACGGAACAATTGTGCATGTAGAAATATACAGCCATGAAATTATGTACGAAGGCAAGCGGGTTTGGCTAGGGTTGTCGCATGATGTAACCGAGAAATTTCTGGCTAAGGAATTATTACAGAAATCTTATGAAGACATCCGTCAACTGGCTTTTAACCTTCAAAGCATCCGGGAAGATGAACGCACCAATATAGCAAGGGAGATACATGATGAGCTTGGACAACAGCTTACCGGCTTAAAGATGGATCTTCACTGGCTTACCCGTAAAATAAATAGTAATGATAATGAGGTAAATGATAAAATGAAAGAAAGCATAAACCTTATCAATGCAACGATCACATCGGTAAGAAAAATTGCCACAGACTTGCGGCCAAGTATTTTAGATGACCTGGGTTTACAGGCAGCATTGGAATGGCAGGGCGAAGAATTTGAAAAAAGATCGGGCACAAAAGTTGATTTTATTAATAATGCCGGGGAGGTGGCGGTGCAACCAAAAGTAGCTACAGGCATCTTTAGAATATACCAGGAACTACTGACGAATATTGCCAGGCATGCCAATGCGGATTTGGTAAAAGCTGTGCTGGATATTGATGACAACAGGTTATTTTTCACTATTAATGATAATGGTATTGGATTTGATATTGAAACCATTAAAAACAAAAAAACTCTTGGTTTATTGGGTATTAAAGAACGTACTTTGCTGTTGGGTGGTACGTACGAGTTTAAGAGCAAACGTGGAGAAGGATCAATAACTGCCATATCTATACCATTGATTACGGATACAACTGCAACTTAATAAGAGGCTTATGTTAAGAATATTAATTGCCGACGACCACACTGTAGTTAGAAAAGGACTACGCCAGATATTGCTGGATGAATTTCCAACTGCACATATTGAAGAAGTGCCGGATGCTGAAGAGTTGATAAAAAAAGTGATGATGGGCAAATGGGATGTAGTGGTAAGTGATCTTTCTATGCCGGGCAGAAGTGGACTGGATGCTTTACAACAGATAAAATTGAGTTTCCCTGATCTGCCGGTACTTATATTAAGCATTCATCCAGAAGAGCAATATGCCTTAAGGGCACTGAAATCTGGAGCTTCGGGTTATTTAAGTAAGGATACAGCCCCAGATGAATTGGTAAAAGCAGTGCAAAAAGTATTGTTAGGAAAAAAATATATATCCCAGGCAATAGCCGAAAAATTAGCCAATACATTTTCTTCAGATAGTAATTTAAGCCCACACGAGACCTTGAGCGACCGGGAATTTGATGTGATGAAACAACTTGCAAACGGCAAGTCAGTATCAGAGATTGCCGATATGCTTTCTTTAAGTGTTACCACAGTTAGTACATACCGGGCCAGGGTAATGGTTAAGATGAATTTAAAATCTAATTCAGATCTTACCAAGTACGCCCTCGAAAATAAGTTGATCTAACATCATTTACACCCCTTCACATCTGTAGTATTTACTCTACACTACATACAATGAGGGACAGTACAAAAACACCGCTTGACGTTCTTAATGAAATTATGCCTTGTTTTAATGCTTTTAAGGAGAAAATAAAGGATTACCCCAAAGGCTTTAGGTTATTTTGGGATGAGGAACACGGGTTTTTTATTGAGGGCGATTTCGATGTGATAGAACAAGTGCTGGCGGATCAATCTTTAAGTAGGTAGCCACGAGGTCAATACTCTTTCTTAATTGTGGCATTCCCGATATACCGCCAGTTGTAATAACGTCTACCCTAAATAACCCATCATTGCCGGGGTCTTTCTCTAACCATTTAACTTTTGCTTGCGTTGTTTTCTCTACAACCTTACCAATAATTAAAGGGGAATAATGCTTTATGAGATAATCCGAATCTTCAAGAGAATATATGTACATAGTTAGCTTTTAGATAGCTAATATACTACTTCTTTTTTGTGGGAGTTTTGGGAATGACCAACTCTTTTACTAAGTCCTCAAACGAACCGTTTATAGTTAGCTTTTCTTCGTATTTGGTAGCCCGTTTTTTAGGCTTCTTAGCTTTAATTGCTTTTGCCATGTACTAATAATTTATAGGGTAGTTTACCTTCTATATGTGTCAAAGTTAATGCAAATCTCTCACCGTCATTTAGCTGTCTTGTATTCCTTCTGTACGCAAATTCATCACAATAAGCCTGCAGATGTTTAAAACTCATGTAGTGATATATGCCATAGTAACCACGCTTAAACATTCCCCAAAAACTCTCTAAGGTGTTAACGTGAACATCACCACGGGCAAATTCTTTTCTACCATGATTTACAGCTTCTCTATTATATTGTTCAAGTCCTGACCTGTATAGTCCGCTTTGATCGGTGTAAACGGTTGAGCCTGGAACTACATTATCCTTTATATGCTGTTGAGCTGTCTTACTATCCAGTTCATTAAATACGCTTATTTTAACCCTGCCATCCCTTTGCGCTAAACCCATAATAACACCCTTTGATTTTAATTGAAACTGGCGGGGACTATTCGCTTTCATTTGCTCAACTTGTTCCTCGCTATATCCTTTAAATTCGCTACCTAATTTACGACCCGAATAGGTCTCATCAACTTCTACCGTTCCGGTTAATAAATCGCTGTTCTTATCTTTTAGGCTCTCTCTTATTCTATGTAACATGAACCATGCAGTCTTTTGTGTAACGCCTAAGTCTTTAGCAAGCTGAATAGAACTAATTCCTTTCTTATGTGCTGATATAATATACATAGCGGGGAACCATGTAGTAAGCGGAATGTTTGAAGCATGGAAAACAGTCCCAACAGTAACAGAATACTTTTTATAACATTCTTTATTACCACATTTGAACCTTTTACCGTCTTCTATTTTATACCATTTACCAGATCCGCAATAGGGGCAAACTGGTGAACCGTCCCATCTCTGCTGAACTAAGAAATCTCTGCATTTTTGCTCATCACTAAACTTTGCAATTAAATCTTTAAGGTTCTTAATCATGTGTTTTGCTTTAGATACACAAGATATAAGTTGTCCAACATACTACCTAATATTTAATCAACTATTTTTAAAGATTCTTTGATTAGTTTAGAGCAAAACTGCAACCTGTTATGAGAATACCTTTTATATCAAAAAATGAAAGCTTTACTGAAAAATGGGCGAACGTAATAGTTAACCAGGCTGATTATTTAAATAGAGTTAGTAAAAGTACATTCCAATTTGGCCATGATCGTGAAAATGAGAAAAATGCCGAACTGAAAAAGATATTTAAACAGTCAGCTAATGAAAATAAAAGCAGTATTGAGATACATGATTATTTGCAAATCAATCTTGAAGCGGTTAAAGATCATTTACTAAATAATGGGTATATAAAAGAGCCTATATGGAATGCAGAAAATTGGGAGCTTACTGAAAAGGGTATATTAATGAAAGAATTAGGAAGCCACAACAAGTACCAAAAATATAGGGCGTGGCAAATAAACTCATTCAAGAGGCAGAATATTATAAATGTATACCTAATTGCTGCAACGATACTTGCTGCTGTTGTACCGTGGATAATTGCTAAATATTACCCGCCAATAGTTAACGTAAATGCTCCGGCACAGTCCGACCATCAGGGTATTCATATAGATAGCGTATTATTACGGCAGGTTGTGGTGGATGAGATGAGAAATATAAAAGCCAACCCAATATTAATAGAGTCATCCAAAAAAAAGCCCACCAAAAAGACAAGTAAACAAAATAATCCCTCAAACCCTTAAAGGACAATATTTAAACAATAATTCATCATCTAAGCTCCACATACCTTGTCCCTTAATGTATGTAGTGTAGTATTTACTCTACACGATAATGTAAATATTTCTACATTCTCTTAAAGGCATTATTATATCTTGGGGGCCAGAAAATTATGAGCCAAAAATAACAGAAAATTGAAAAAGAAGTTGTTGTATTAATAACAGCTAATTGAAATAATATTTAAGCAGAACTACCAGAGCCGAAAGAAATTTTACTATGACTAACCCTGATTTATTAAAATTTATTGATACCTAGAAAGAGACCCCTAACCAGTTTATTAGCTGAATCCTTTGAAGACCATTTCAAGCATGAAAAATTATACCGGAAACTACAGCGATACGTTGCAGGGTTTCCGGCTTTTTTATTTAACTGTAAATTCTGTCGTAGGCAGATTTGTATTTTTCCATGATCACCTTTCGCTTTAATTTAAGGGTAGGCGTAAGTTCGCCACTATCAATGGTCCATTCATGCGGCAACAACTCAAACTTTTTTATCTGTTCCACATGATTAAAGAATTTATTGAAGGAGTCAATCAGTTCTTTATAGAGGTCTAAAACTTTTGGATTATGAATAGCATCTTCAATGGTAGTAAACGTAATTCCTTTGTGCAACATCCATTCTTTTAAATTGATAAGAGAAGGTACAATTAAAGCTCCTACAAATTTTTGCTCGGCACCAACTATCATCATCTGCTCTACAAATGGCGATTCTTTCATTTTATTTTCGATGGGTTGCGGAGCAACATATTTACCACCACTGGTTTTAAATAATTCTTTCTTTCGGTCGGTAATTTTTAAATACTTGCCATCTTCAAACACGCCAATATCGCCGGTGTGCAGCCAACCATCAATAATGGTTTCGCTGGTAAGGTCGGGCCTTTTGTAGTAACCCATCATTACACTTGGCCCTTTTACACAAATCTCGCCATCAGCCTCCAACTTTACTTCCTGGCCTTGAATTACCAAACCAACAGTGCCAAATTTGGTGCCCCCCTTTGCTTTGCAGTTAACACTTATTACCGGGCTGTTTTCAGTTGGTCCATATCCCTCGTAAATAGGAATTCCTGCTGCAGTAAAAATTCTTATCAGCCTTATCTGGCAGGCAGCACCGCCGGTAACAATTAATTTTATATTGCCACCCAATGCCTCACGCCATTTACTAAAGATTAATTTATTTGCCAAAGCCAATTGCATTTTGTACAAAAGACTTTGTGGTTTTATATTGTCGTATTCATTTGCCAAAGCAACTGACCAGTAAAACAATTTCCTTTTTACGCCGGTTAATTCTGCTCCCTTAGCCATTATTTTTTCATAGGTTTTTTCAAGTAACCTGGGAACAGTTGAAAATAAGGTTGGTTTTACTTCTTTCAGATTTTCGGCAATGGTATCCAGGCTTTCGGCATAATAAATAGAGGCACCGCTGCTGATGTAAATAAAAGAAACCATCCGTTCAAAAATATGGTTGAGGGGTAAAAAACTTAATGCCCTTGAATTGGGATCATCAGTAAAAGGAAAACTGTTTTTTGAATTTATAACATTGGTAACAATATTACGGTGGCTGAGCAT
>JAYUYX010000039.1:0-17078 GCA_043752205.1 Chitinophagaceae bacterium | reverse complement strand
CCTAAAGGGGCTCTTGGCTCTTTTATATTCATTGCAACTTCCAACAAATACAGAGTATTAAAAAAAAACGTTTTCAACAATCGTTAATAAATAAACTCTTGTTATAAAACTAAACTTACAATTACTACTCAATAAAAAACTTAAAGTAAAAAACTCTCCGGTTCTCCCCTCAGGGGGCCCGGAGGGGGTACTTATTCCTTATTCGTCATCCTGATCACCGGTACGATCATCTCCTCAAGGCTTATGCCACCATGCTGAAAAGTATTTCGGTAATAATTAGCAAAGTGATTATAATTATTAGGGTAACATAAATACAGGTCGCCCTTGGCAAATATGAACGAAGAATTTACATTTGGTACCGGCAAACCTGCTTCCCGAGGATCTCTGAAAGCCAGAACATCTTTCGCTTCATAATTTAAATTACGGCCATGCTTGTACCGCAGGTTGGCAGTAGTTTGCTTATCGCCAATCACTTTTACAGGTGTATTTACCCGTACACTGCCATGGTCGGTAGCAACGATCATTGTTAATTTTTTATCGGCAATTTTTTTAAGTGCCTGGTGTAATGGTGAGTGTGTAAACCAGCTTTCGGTTATACTGCGGTAACTGGTCTCATCACCCGCTAGTTCTTTTAATACTTCCATTTCGGTACGGGCATGGCTAAGCATATCTACAAAATTATAAACGATCACATTAATGTCATTGTCCATCATGTTGTGTATATTATCCACTAATTTTTGCCCATCATGATTATTGGTTATTTTGGTGTACGAATATTTTAAATCGCCCTTACCAAAACTTTTTAACTGTGCTTTAAAAAAATCTTCTTCAAACATATTTTTACCACCATCCTCATCATCATTTTTCCATTGTATAGGAAATTTTTTTTCAATATCAACCGGCATCATGCCGGCAAAAATGGCATTACGGGCATATTGCGTAGCCGTTGGCAGTATAGCATAAAAGGTTTCTTCTTCATGAATGCGAAAACTTTCTGCAAAAATTGGCTGAATCGTTTTCCATTGGTCAAACCGCAAATTATCAATTAGCACAAAAAATAATGGCACCCCTTTTTCCAAATGCGGCATCACTTTAAACTTCATCAGGTTATGACTCATAATCGGCGCATCGGCACTTTTAGGATTTACCCAGGAAGCATAATTTCTGGAAATAAATTTAAAGAACTCGGTATTGGCTTCGCTTTTTTGTGTTTCAAAAACTTCCTGCATTTCGGGGCTATCACTTTTTTTCATTTCTAACTCCCAATACACAAGTTTGCGGTAAATCTCCATCCATTCATTATAATTGGGGTTGCTGTTTAAAACTGTAAATAAGCTCCTAAACTCCTGTTGATAGGCCGAAGTTGTTTTTTCTGCAACAAGTCTTTTATTATCAATTAATTTTTTTAAGCTCAGCCATACCTGGTTTGGATTAACAGGCTTTATCAGGTAATCACTTATCTGAGAGCCTATGGCTTCATCCATTAAATTCTCTGCTTCATTTTTAGTGATTAAAACAACCGGCAGGTTGCTTTTAAGTTCTTTGATCTGTTGCAGGGTTTGCAGTCCGCTAATGCCCGGCATGGTCTCATCAAGCAGTACCACATCCACAATATTGTCTTTTACATATTCCACAGCATCAAATCCGTTGGTTTTGGTATGTACTTCATATCCCTTGTTTTCCAAAAACATTACCTGCGATGTAAGGCTGTCAATTTCATCATCTACCCAAAGAATTTTTGCTATGCTCATATTATTGGTTTGGAGTTTGTGGTTTATTGTTTAGGGTTACCGGCTTAATAAATTAAATCCTCATTAGCATCGCCTCATTTTTACAACATCTGTACTCATCATGTTTAATTACTTACAGACTGGTTTGTTAAAATAAACGATTTTTACAAATTTAATTTTTTATATCAATGATGGTATCCTTTATTTAGCTTTGTACATCTTTTAACAAATAATGGTATGTCAAAGGCATAACCACTAAACAACCAACTTCAAACAATTAACCATTTTAATGCCTTTCAGAAAGATTATTAATGATCCCGTTTATGGTTTTATTACCGTTGATGATGAATTGATCTACCGGGTTATAGAGCATCCATATTTTCAGCGCTTGCGCCGTATTAATCAGATGGCCATGGCCAACCTGGTATATCCGGGTGCTGTACACACCCGGCTGCACCATGCTTTAGGGGCATACCACCTGATGGGCAATGCTCTTAATGAATTGAAAAATAAAGGTGTTGAAATATTGCCCTCAGAGGAGCAGGCTGCAAAGATCGCCATCCTGTTACATGATATAGGCCATGGCCCTTTCAGTCATGCACTGGAGCATGAACTGATAGAAGGCATGCACCATGAAGATCTGTCGTTAATGATCATTAAGGAACTCAACAAACAGTTTAATGGCCAGCTGGCCTTAACCTTAGACATCTTCACCGATCGCTACCACAAAAAATTCCTTTACCAGCTCATCAGCGGGCAATTAGATGTAGACCGCATGGATTACCTGAACAGGGATAGTTTTTTCAGTGGTGTACATGAAGGTGTGATTGCCTACGACCGTATCATTAAAATGCTCACCGTATACAACGGAGAATTGATGGTGGAAGAGAAATCCATTTATTCAATAGAAAAATTTTTGGTGGCTCGCCGCCTGATGTACTGGCAGGTTTACCTGCATAAAACAGTTTTATGCGCTGAGCAAATGTTGAAGCGTATTATTAAAAGAGCAAAATTCATTAAAGCGTCAACACTGCAGCCCTTACACAATTTTATAACCCAGCCCATACAAACAGTAACCTTGGAAGAGTTCTGTACTTTGGATGATTTTGATATTACTGCTGCGATAAAAAGTTGGTGCCATCATGAGGACAAGATCTTATCAACCTTATGCAGTGGAATTATTAACCGGCAATTGCTGAAAGTTCAGTATTTTGGTAACCCGGTTAATGAGCAGCTTGTAGCGGAAAAACTAACTGCTGCTGCTATCAAATTAGATTTAAATGCAGAAGATGCCAGCTGGCTGGTTTTTACCGGTGAAGTAACCAGCAGTACCTATAACCTGGAAGAGGAACATATACACATACTGTTCAAAGACGGGACGGTGAAAGATATTTCCGAAGTGGATAATGCGTTGATCAATCAAAACCTGATGGGCAAGGTTAAAAAATATTACATTTGCTACCTGAGATAGCTAAAGCTTAAAGGATATTATGCAATTTACCGCAGCACAAATAGCAATGATCATTAACGGCACAGTTGAAGGCAATGCCGATACTGCAGTTGCATCATTCGGTAAAATTGAAGAAGCTCAGAACGGCCAACTTACTTTTTTGGCAAATCCTAAATACGAAGAATTTTTATACAGCACCCAGGCCAGCGTTATCATTATTAATGAAACCCAGGAGTTAAAACAACCACTGGAGGCAACGTTGATCAAAGTACCTGATGCATATTCTGCATTTGCCACCCTTTTAGATAAGTACCAGCAAATACAGATACAACAGCTTAACGGCATACAACAACCTGCCTATATTGCTGCAACAGCTAAAATTGGTGAGCATGTTTTCATTGGTGCATTTGCTTACATTGGCGAACATGTAATTATTGCAGATGGTGCCAAGATCTATCCCAACGCATTTGTTGGTGATAATGCATATATTGGTGAGAACAGTATCATTCACCCGGGCGTAAAAATTTATCATGACTGCATCATTGGTAAAAATGTAAATATCCATGCAGGAACTGTTATAGGTAGTGATGGATTTGGTTTTGCCCCGCAGGCTGATGGTACATTTAAAAAGGTTCCCCAAATTGGTAATGTGGTTTTAGAAGATGGTGTTGAAATTGGTGCCAATACCACCATTGACCGTGCTACTATGGGTAGTACCTTAATAAAAGCGGGAGCCAAATTGGATAACTTATTGCAGATAGCACATAACGTAGAAGTGGGTAACAATACCGTAATAGCTGCACAGGCAGGCATAAGCGGCAGTACTAAAATTGGTAATAATGTAATGATTGGTGGACAGGTTGGTATTGTGGGGCATCTTAAAATTGCTGATGGCACTAAAATTAATGCGCAAAGTGGGGTAAGTAAATCTATAAAAACACCTAATACATCAGTTACAGGCTCTCCTGCTTTTGATTATACGGCTGCACTCCGCAGTCAGGCCGCCAGCCGTAACTTACCCAATCTTGAAAAAAGAGTGCTTGAACTGGAAAAGATATTGAAAGAAATGATGGAAAAGAACAGTATTTAACCAACCCTTTTAAAAATTCCATTGTTTTTAATTCTGGTACAATTAATGGTTAACATAATCTTAGCCTACAGGCTAAAAAAATGAAATACCTTTGAACGTACCTTACACTTTATACAAACAGAAAAAATCTTACCCAAGTAAAAATATTTTTTTGAGAATCTTTAAGTTCAGCATATTATTTTTCGTCCTCCTATTTTTTATTTCGGTATCCTGGGGCCAGCCCCTAACATTATCGGGTACCGTAATTGACGCCCATACCAAAGAGCCAGTTAGCTATGCTTCTGTTTATTTTGCCAGGTCTGGTGTTGGAAAATCAACAGACAGTGCAGGACAATTCTCTTTTGTACTAAACAACTTTAATGATGATACTTTAAAAGTGAGCTTTATTGGGTTTGAACTTTTCAAAATGCCCATTAGCCATTTACAAAATAATCAAACACTCAACATTCAACTGGAAAGAGCAAGTGCCAAAGGCGAAGTGGTGGTAAAATCTAAATGGAACCGGGGTTTGTATCTATGGAAAAAAATAATGAGCAAGAAGAAGCAGTATAACCGGTACGACCTGGGCAACTTCAGTTACGAAGCTTATAACAAACTGGAGATAGACATTAAAAACTTTAATACCGACAAGGCCAAGAAGAATTTTCTTTTAAAGAATTTTTCTTTCATTTTCGATAATATGGACAGTACGTCGGAAGCTGCTCCCTTTTTGCCTGCTTACCTTATTGAAAGCCTGAGTGATTATGCATACCAAAGCAGTCCAAAAAAATTTTACGAAAATATTAAAGCCAGTAAAACGGTAGGATTTAAAAACGAAAGCTTCAGCAAAATGCTGGGCGTGATGAACCAGAATGTAAGCATTTACAGCAATTTTGTGAATGTGATGGATAAGGACTTCATCAGCCCGTTTAATGACAATGCAGATGCTTATTATAATTTTACCGTACCCGATACACAGATCGTTAATAATGGTAAGCTATACCATTTTGTTTTCAGGCCAAAACGTGCAGGTCAGAATACTTTTGAAGGTGATGCATGGGTAACGGAGAAAACTTACCAGATACGCAAGATATCGCTGTACCTGGGTAAAGATGCCAACATCAATTATATTGACCGTATCAGCGTTTTCCAGGAATATATCCCCATCAACGATTCGGTTATATTTTTAAACAGGGATAAATTCTTTGCCGATTTTAGGGTGCTGGGTAAAAACTCATTAACACTTATCGGTCGCAAAACAACATCTTATAAAGATATTTTAATCAACAGCGATTCTTTGACTGCTGCTTTTAAAGAGCAGCATATTGAAGAGCTGGTGAAGTCAGAAAAATCTGCAACACAGCAAGCAGATTCAGCCTGGAATCAATTAAGGCATGATACTTTATCAAAAAATGAACAATCCATTTATGCAACGCTGGATAAACTGCTGGAAATGCCAAAGTTTCAAAAACTTCAGCGTAATTTAAAATTTTTTGCCGGCGGTTATCGTGATGTTGGCAAATTTGAAATAGGCCCATGGTTTAATTGGGTAAGCGGCAATCAATGGGAAGGCACCCGTTTTAGATTTGACCTTGGTACAAACAAAAAATTATTTAAAAATGTGTACCTGCATGGCTATGCCGCCTATGGTACCAGAGATAAAAAATTCAAGGGGCAGGCAGAAGCTTTCTGGATAATAAAAAGAGCCCCAAAAAGAATAAGGTTACACGTTTCATACCAAAATGATGTTGATAATGGCATAAGCCAGGTTGGGGAAGTAAGCCAGGATAATATTTTTTCATTAGCCATACGTAAGCCTAATGTTACCCGTAAGTTCATTAATGTTAAAGATGTAAGGTTTGAATTTTTTAATGAACTGGGAAAAGGTTTTTCAACAGAATGGTTTGTATCTCACAGGCAATATACTCCGTTACTTAACCTACCGCCTTTATCGGCTTTCCCGGTAAATAACGGTACAGCCCTTACCAATTTTGAAGTGGCGCTAAAATTACGTTTTGCCTACCTGGAGACATTCATTGAAACAGATTATAACCGGTTTTCAATGGGCACCAAATACCCTGTGGTGGAGCTAATGTTTGCCAAAGGGTTTAAAGGAGTTTTTAACAGTGCCTATAATTACAGCAAATATTCTGTTACTGTAAAGGATTTCATGAAGATCTCTCCTTACGGAACATTATCGTATAAAGTTTACGCAGGAAAAATTATAGGTGCAATGCCTTTCACCAACCTGGAGAATCACCCGGGTAATGATATTTTTTATTACAACCGGAATTCTTATAACCTGATGAACCGTTTTGAATACCTCAGTGATCAGTATGCAGGGGTAAATGCGGAGCATAATATCGGATCTGGCCTTTTTCGTTTTATACCTATCACACGTAAATTAAAATGGCGGCAGTTCTGGAATGTAAAGGCTCTATGGGGTTCATTAAGCAACGATAACATGGCCATCAATAATAAAACAGGCACGTTTAAAACATTAAACGGTAAAAATTATATTGAACTGGGTACCGGTATTGACAATATCTTAAAAATACTACGGCTCGATTTTATATGGCGGTTGTCCCCTGCCCCATCATATGCTGGTACCAAATCAAAATTTGGTGTATTTGGCAGTTTCCAATTTCAATTTTAAATCAAATCTCATATCGCTGCTTATATCCGGTATTGGGTAATTCTTCATATTAATGGAGCAACCCCTTTTTTAGTTTAATGAGATAGTTTTCCATATTTTTGTAGCTATGGAGCTTAAGAACGGAACTCAACATTTTCAACATACCATAAAGGAAGAATTGATAATATCCGGAGCCGGTATTCATACCGGCGAGGGGGTAACAATGAAATTAAAACCTGCTGCACCTAATACAGGCATCAACTTTCAAAGAGTTGATCTACCCGAAAAAACCATGGTAAAGGTAGATGTGGACAATGTGATTGAGACCAACCGGAGTACGACTATTGAAGTTAAAGGAGCCCGGGTAAGCACCATTGAACACCTGATGGCTGCTCTTGTAGGCATGCAGATAGATAATTTATTGATAGAAATTGATGGTGAGGAGGTACCCATACTGGATGGCAGTGCAAAGCCCTTTGTAGATGCCCTGGAAAAAACAGGTACGTTACAGCAGGATGCTGAAAAGGTATATTACGAAATCCAGCACAACATCACTTTCATAGATGAAGAGAAAAAAGTTGAAATGGTGGTGCTGCCTTCGCATGAATATCGGATCAATACATTAATTGATTTTAATTCGCCTGTACTAGGTACCCAGCATGCCGACCTGAAGAATATTGCTGATTTTAACGAGCAAATCGCATCTAGCCGTACCTTCTGTTTTTTTCATGAGCTTGAATTTTTGCTGGCTAACAACCTTATTAAAGGCGGGGATATTAATAATGCTATTGTTGTTGTTGATAAACCGGTTACTGATGAACAGGTACAGCGCATTTCCAAAGTATTTAATAAAGTTGATGTACAGGTAAGTGAAGAAGGGATTTTGAATAACTTGCAACTTCGTTTTCCAAATGAACCTGCCAGGCATAAACTATTAGATGTGGTAGGAGATCTTGCACTGGTAGGCTTTCCATTTAAGGGCCATGTTATTGCCAACAGGCCTGGCCACTCCTCCAATGTTAAGTTTGCAAAAAAGATAAAAGAGCATATCAAAAAGATAAAAGGCAAACAGGATATCCCAAAATATGATCCAAGCAAAGAGCCCTTAATGGATATTCATGCCATAGAAAGTATTTTACCGCACCGTTATCCTTTTTTACTGGTTGATAAGGTAACCGAGTTAACAGATAAATATGTAGTAGCCGTAAAGAATGTAACGTATAATGAACCTTTTTTCCAGGGACATTTTCCTGGAAATTATGTAATGCCTGGGGTATTGCAGATAGAGGCTTTGGCACAAGCCGGTGGGTTCCTTGCAATCCCAAGGGATTCAGAAGATCAATACGATACTTATTTTTTAAAAATAGAACATTGCAAATTTAAACAGAAAGTGATACCGGGCGATACGCTGGTATTGAAGATGGAATTATTGAATCCTATCCGCAGGGGAATTTGCGAAATGAAAGGAACTATATATATTGGAGATAAATTGGTAACTGAAGCAGTTTTGGTTGCGCAAATTGTAAAAAGAACGAAAGCAAAAGTATGATTAGCCCACTTGCACATATAAGTCCCGATGCTGTACTAGGAAAAAATGTTAAGGTAGATCCTTTTGCTGTTATACACGAATCTGTAAGCATTGGAGAAGGTACGCATATCATGTCCAATGCTGTACTGATGGCAGGCACTACTATAGGAAAGTTTTGCTCTATTTACCCTGGTGCTGTAATAGGTGCGGTACCGCAGGATCTTAAATTTGTTGGAGAAAAAACAACTGTTGAAATAGGCGACCATACTACTATACGAGAATGTGTAACTATTAACCGGGGTACAAAAGACCGCTGGAAAACTATAATTGGCAGTCATTGCTTATTGATGGCCTACTCCCATGTAGCGCATGATTGTGTATTGGGCGACCATGTAATATTAGCCAACACAGTACAACTTGCAGGGCATGTTGAAGTAGGCGATTACGCTATTATAGGTGGGCTTTCCGGTGCTTCGCAGTTCATCCGTATTGGTGCACATACTTATATTGCGGGCCACACAGCTATTGGCAAAGATGTTCCTCCATTCATTAAAGCAGGCCGTGTGCCTATGAGTTATATAGGCGTTAATTCAGTTGGGTTACAAAGAAGGGATTTCAGCAATGAAACCATTAACGAGATACTTGATGTTTACCGCAACATCTACAATAAAGGAATGAATATTACCCAGGCACTTGAGTACATTGAACAGGAACTACCTGAAAGCAAGGAAAAAACTGCTATCGTATCTTTTATTAAAGCGAGTAAAAGAGGTATCCTTAAACAGTTTACCAAAGAAGAAGCTGATGAAGATTAGTTTGCAAAATGTAGGCAAACGATTTAACCGGGAGTGGATCTTCCGCCACTGCAGTTACGAATTTACCCATTCAAAAAAATATGCCATCACTGGGGCCAATGGCTCGGGGAAGTCAACACTGTTACAGGTTATAGCAGGAGCAATCTTACATAATGAAGGAACTGTTGTATATAACAACGGAGAATCGGCAACAGACAAAGGACAACGGACAACAGACGAGGGGGAACATTACAAAACCATTTCTATCGCCGCACCTTATCTTGAACTCATCGAAGAAATGACGGCCAAAGAAATGCTTGCCTTTCATTCTAAATTCAAACCTTTAATTGAAACATTAAGCAATGAAGAAATACTGAAAATTGTTGGGCTGGAAAATGCGGTGAATAAGCAGATCCGTTATTTCAGTAGTGGTATGAAGCAGCGTTTAAAACTGGCGCAGGCTTTCTTCAGCCACACGCCTGTTCTTTTATTAGATGAGCCCACTACCAATTTAGATGCGGATGGTATTGCTTTATATCAAACACTTATCAGCAATTATACAAAGGATAAGCTGGTTATCGTAAGCAGCAATGTAAAACAGGAATATGATTTTTGTGAAGAAGTGATCGAGATAAGCAATTATAAATAAATCTATCTTTTACTTGCTATAAGCAAATTCAGATCAGTAAATTTCAGATCAAACCTTTCACTCAAATAAAAATTGGTAAGGCTTCCCTTAAATAAATAAATACCACTGCGGATATTTATCTTATGCCATACAATATTATCTATTCCACCATCATCGCCGGTTTCCAGCATCAGTGGCATTAATACATTGCTTATTGCCTGGGAGGCAGTGCGTGCAAACCCACTTGGAATATTAGGTACACAATAATGTATCACATCATACTTGGTGAAGACAGGTTTTTCATGCGTGGTCACTTTACTGGTTTCAAAGCAACCGCCATGGTCAATACTCACATCTACAATAACACTGCCTGGCCGCATTTTACTTACTGTATCTTCGGTTACCACAACCGGCGTTCTGCCAGCTGCTCCGCTTAATGCACCTACAGCAACATCACAGGTCTTTAATTGCTTTGCTAATATTTTAGGCTCCATAACTGATGTCCATACCCTTACACCAATATTATTCTGTAGCCTTTTTAAGCGATAGATACTGTTATCAAAAACTTTTACGCTGGCACCCATGGCCAAAGCAGTACGTGCTGCATACTCCCCTACAATACCGGCACCAATAATAATTACCTTCGTAGGTGGTATTCCGCTGATGCCTCCTACCAAAACGCCTTTACCATTATTGGTTTTGCTTAAATACTGGCCGGCTATCAGCATTACTGCACTACCGGCAATTTCACTCATGCTGCGTACAATGGGATTATGTCCGCTATCATCCTTCAAATTCTCAAAACTGAGTGCTGTGATCTTTTTATCCATCATCTTCTGCAGTATCTCACGCTTCATCACCGCCATGTGTATAGGAGAAATAATGTAGTGATTGGGCTTCAGCAACTCAATCTCGTCTTCGCTTACCGGTGCACTTTTTACCAATATATCACATTCAAAAACTTCTTTCTTGTCATATGCTATTTTCGCCCCCGCCTCACTGTAATCTTTATCGGAATAGCTGGCCCCATCACCTGCTTTTGTTTCCACCACAACCTGGTGACCATTGGCTATCATTACACCAACAGCATCGGGTGTTAATGCTATTCTGTTCTCATTAAAAGATACCTCCCGGGGGATGCCTATACATAGTTCAGAACCTTTTGGTTTTATATCCAGGGTCTCTTCCAGGGTTTCATATACAAATGAAGAAGATACAAAGGGTTTTGATTTTGCCATACAACTGCTTTAAAAGCTTACAAATTACAAATTAAATTTCAGCTTTCTGGTAATATCATCCACAGAACTTATAGTTATATGTAAAGTATTATCAGGGAAAACGGCAGGCGCCTTTTCAGGCCATTCCACCAGGCATGTATTACCTGAGTAAAGGCAGTCTTCCACACCTGCATTTACAGCTTCATTAGCATCTTTGATCCTGTACAGGTCCATGTGGTATACAGTTTCCCCTTCCGTTGTTTTGTATTCATTGATGATGGAAAAAGTAGGACTGGTAACAACATCATTAACCTTCATTGCTTTGCACAGAGCATGAATAAAAGTAGTTTTACCTGCACCCATTTCCCCATGAAAGGCAAACACTTTATATGCAGCAGTGTCTGCTAAAAATTTAACCGTTGCAGCTTGTATTTGTGCTAATGTAAAAATTACCTCCATGTTGCAAAGATATTTTCCTTCATTAGTAATTAAACAAAAATTTCATTGAATAATTTTGGGTATGGAAAAAGTTGACTGGAAAGTAGAGGGCATGACCTGCACCAACTGTGCATTGAGCATTAACAGGTATCTGGAAAAAGAGGGATTAAAAGATGTGAATGTTAATTTTATTGGTGGTGAAGTGAGTTTTGAGATGAATGGAAATAAAACAAAAGATCAGATCGTAAAAGGAATTAAAGATCTTGGATATAAAGTAGTTGACGACAGTCAACAGACAACAGACCACGGTAATTCAAAGTCAGCGTGGTCCGTCGTCCGTCGTCGGTGGTCTTTTACCAATCATTTACAACGCTTTCTTTTTTGCCTGCCATTTACATTGGTGCTGATGCTGCACATGCTTCCATGGCATATTCATTTTTTAATGAACCCATGGATACAGCTGGCAATTTGTATTCCTGTGTATATTGTAGGCATGGGTTATTTTGGTGTGAGTGCTGTAAAAAGTTTACGGCGTGGCATTCCCAATATGAATGTATTGATCGCCATTGGAGCTACTGCAGCATTTGTATATAGTCTTATCGGCAGCATAGGCAACTTAGGTGAGGATTATATTTTTTATGAAACTGCTGCTACTATTATAACACTGGTCTTTTTAGGGGAATGGATAGAACATAGATCGGTAGCTACAACGCAAAAGGAACTGAACACGCTGGCAAGGCAGCAAAAAGTAATGGCCAATATGATCGCTTTTGACGAAGCTCATAAGGAACTGATCTTTGCTGTTGAGAATACTACACTACATGTTGGAGATCTTGTTTTAATAAAAACAGGCGAGCAGGTACCCATTGATTGTAAAATATTATGGGGCGATGCTTATGTAAATGAATCTTTATTAACAGGAGAAAGTAAACCTGTACACAAAGTAAAAAAAGATGGATTGATCGGCGGCAGCTTGCTTACAGATGGAACCGTAAAAGTACAGGTTACCGCCGTGGGAAAAGATACCGTACTCAGCAATATCTTAACGCTTGTAAAACAGGCACAGGGCGAAAAACCTCCCATCCAGCAATTAGCTGATAAGATCAGTGCCATTTTTGTTCCTGTAGTATTAGCCATTGCTGTACTTACCTTTTTAATAAATTATTTTGCTTTTGATATCAGTGGCTCTGATTCTTTAATGCGAAGTATAGCAGTATTGGTGATTAGTTGCCCTTGTGCTATGGGGCTGGCCACACCCGCAGCTATTGCTGTGGGGCTTGGACGTGCGGCTAAAAATGGCATCCTGTTCCGCAATGCAAAGAGCCTGGAATTATTTAAAAATATAAAGACTGTTGTTTTTGATAAAACAGGCACTTTAACTAAGGGAAATTTCCAGGTAACCGGTTTTAAGTCATTGGTATTGCCAGAAGAAAAATTTAAACAGCTCATTTTTTCCATTGAAAAATATTCCAACCATCCCATAGCTAAAGCCATAACTGCTGATTGGAAAATAAATAATGCTCTTCATTGGAAAAAGATTGAAGAGATAAAAGGATTGGGTATGAAAGCCCAGGATGCAGATGGCAATATTTTTGAATTAGGCTCTTATAAGATCGCTGCTGCTCAGGCAGAAGAAAATTCTCATACTGCTTATTTATTACAAAATAAAAAATTGATCGGCTGGTTTGATATGGAAGATGAAATAAGGCCAGAGGCAAAAGAGGTAGTCACTTATCTTCAGTCAAAAAACATACAAACCATTTTATTGAGTGGAGATAACCTGAACCGCACTCAAAAAATTGCAGGTATTTTAGGCATTGATAAAGTTTATGCCGAAAAAACACCCGAAGAAAAATTATTTATCATTGAGCAACTCAACAATGAAGCTCCTGTAGCCATGGTTGGAGATGGTATCAATGATGCACCTGCTTTGGCAAAAGCAACAATTGGCATTTCTATGAGTGAAGCAACACAACTGGCGGTTCAAAGTGCACAGGTAGTGTTAATGAATAAGGGTATTCAGCATTTACCGCTGGCGTTGGGCCTTGGTAAGCATACTTTTAAAACCATCAAAGGAAATTTGTTCTGGGCTTTTATCTACAATATAGTTGCTATTCCCATCGCGGCTGTTGGATTATTACAGCCCGGTTTTGCCGCACTGGCAATGGGTTTTAGTGATGTGGTCCTCGCTGCAAATTCACTCTGGCTGAAATATAAGAAAGTGGTTTAAAAAGAAAAATTCCCGGTTCTCATATCAATACAGGTAGCCAAGGGCTGTTTTTTAGGGTCGTCGATGTAAGGAATAGAATCTACCAGCAGCGGTTTTCCGGAAATAAAAATAACGCTAAGGTAAATTCCACTGTTCATAAAAACTGCTCCCGCTAATCCGGCAGTCACAGCCAATCCTATATTAAAAATATTGTTATTATGCCTTGTAGTATTTTCAACATAGCCGGAAATAACAAAACCAGTTCCTCGTTTTTCAATTGGTATCAATGACTCCTGGCTGTATTTATATATTTCACCATCCTTGCAAATACCCCATACATTCAATGTATCTTTCTGGCCGTTTTCTGCTACACTAACTAATTTTAATTTCTTCTTTTTTCCAACAACCGTTTCATAATTTTTTATAGAAGGTTTATTGGCAAGAAATTCAGCATAACTGGCATACGCACCTTCCCGGTAAATACTATCAGCCAATATGGGAGCAGTTATTTTTTGTGCCACCCCATCAGTTATTTGTTCAACAGTCAATTTATCAACAGTTTGATCAAGTACATCTTTTCCTTGTAACAATGTTCTTCTTAAAAGAACCCTTAAAGCATTTTCCAGGTCTGGCCCATGACCCCCACCCATATTCAAAACAAGAAATACTGTATCTATTGTGCATACTTTTTTGAATAAATTTCCATCAGATGAAATATAAGCATCTGCATTAAAGCGGGTGTAGGAGCAGTCTATTGTGGCAATAGCAAGATTAATGCCGCCAGAATAGTCTGTAGCACCCAATTTTGCACCAAACCTTAAATCTTTTATCACCCAAAATAGGTTGCGCCATCTTTTTTATATTCATGTTTATACATCCTGTTTACCTGTTTCTGTAAAATTTCGGTAATTGGTTTTTTAAATATCAATGTTGCTATTGAATAGTTCAGGCCCTTGTGAGCATAGCCCATTCTTACGCTATCGTTAACACTTTGTAATACCCGTATGCCCGAAACGTGAATGGAATTCTCCGGAAACTCTGCAATCGGTAATTCAGCCATATCAATTTTTACAAACTTCTCTTTAAAAGCTTCCTTTTTTTCTTTTTGGGCATTAACTGATACAACGCAAAATGTCAATAAGAAAAAAAGAGTGTTTTCATGATTTTATATTTGTCCATTAGATGGGCAAAATACATAAGCTATGTATAATTGATATAGCTAAAATTACTTCAAAAGAGTTTAATTTCAGTCCATAAATTACCAGAGTGAATATTCATGAGATCTTAAAGCAATATTGGGGTTATGATAGTTTTCGTCCGCTGCAGGAAGATATTATTAATGCAGTACTTGATGGAAAAGATGTATTGGCTTTATTGCCTACCGGCGGTGGCAAATCCGTTTGTTTCCAGGTACCCGCTTTGGCAAAAGATGGTTTGTGCCTGGTAATAAGTCCACTTATTGCTTTAATGAAAGATCAAGTGGAAAGCTTAAAACAAAAAGGCATTAATGCTTTGGCTATTTACTCGGGCATGAATTTTTTAGAAATAAAAAAAACATTGCAGAATGCAGCGTATGGAAATTATAAATTCCTTTATGTTTCTCCCGAACGTTTAGAAACAAACCTGTTTTTAGAAATACTCCCGGCCATGAATATTAATTTACTGGCAGTTGACGAAGCACATTGTATTTCACAGTGGGGTTACGATTTCAGGCCTCCTTACATGCGGATCGCAAACCTCAGAGAATTACTTCCCGGCGTTCCTGTACTTGCATTAACAGCTTCGGCAACGCAGGCTGTACAGGATGATATTTGTGAAAAACTGCTGTTCAATAAAAAACATCAACGGTTCCAGCAATCTTTTGAACGGAAGAATCTTTCTTATTCTGCCTTTAATGTTCCATCCAAACAAAATAAATTGCTGGAAATACTAAAGAATGTGCCCGGTACTGCTGTTGTTTATTGCAAAAGCCGTAAACATACCCGGGAGATTGCAGACCTGCTCCGGTTAAATAAGATCAATGCTGATCATTATCATGCGGGTTTAACTACTGAAGAAAGAAATACAAAACAGGAAAACTGGATCAATAATAAGACTCGTGTGATCGTAAGTACTAATGCTTTTGGTATGGGCATCGACAAGCCTGATGTAAGGGTAGTGGTTCATTACGATGTGCCCGACTGCCTCGAAAATTATTACCAGGAGGCCGGGCGTGCAGGAAGAGATGAAAAAAGGGCTTATGCTGTTTTACTATATACCAATAAAGAACTGGAAAATCTTCAGCAGCAATCAAATATCCGTTTTCCCGGGGAAGAAGAACTAAAAGCGGTTTACGTAGCTGTTATGAATCACCTGCAGGTGCCTGCAGGACATGGTGAAGGAAACAGCTATGATTTTGACATCGCTGTTTTTGCTGCTGCTTTTAAATTGAACATACTAACAGCTACATATGCCATTAAAGCTTTGGAACAGGAAGCTATCTTCAGTTTTAATGAAGTTTTTTTTAAACCTTCTACTGTTGTGTTTACTACAAACCGTGAGGAACTTACAGATTTTGAAAAACAAAATCCCGGTTTAGAATCTATACTGAAAGGACTGTTGCGTTCTTATGAAGGCATTTTCGATTTCCCGGCTACGGTATATGAAGGCAAGCTGGCAAAATTTATCCAGGCAAATGTTGAAGCCGTTAAAAAAGACCTGCAAACATTAAATGATCATGGTATCATCAGTTATTCGGCACAAAAAGATAAACCGCAGATCACGCTTTTACAAAACAGAATGTATAATGATAATTACCAGGTGAATACTGACAATTACCTTAAACGTAAGCAAAATTTTGAAGCACGTGTACAGGTCATGATGAGCTATATAAAAAAATCAACCGGCTGCAGAAGTGAATACATCGCCCAATACTTTACCGGCAAAAAAATAGATGCCTGTGGCATTTGTGATAATTGTATCAACGAAAAGGTAATTTACATCTCAACAGAAGAATTTAATAGTATACGCAACCACATAAAAGAACTAACTAAAGACCTACCCCTTTCTGCCGATAAAATTTTAGCCGCATGTAAAGGCATTAAAAAGGAAAAGATCTGGAGGGTTATTAACTACCTGTATGCTGAGGATGAGATACGATCGGATAAGCAAGGAAATATTATTTTTAAGTCAAAATCGGGAGGGGTATAAATAAAAAAAGGGACCAAGATAGAAATCTAGTCCCGCTTTAAAATCCAATATCCTATGAAAAACCAAAACGAAGATAATTCCTAAAGTTTTAATCTCCAAGCCTTTTAAAAGATATTTTGGATCAGCAGGTATGAAATAAGTATAAAAAGTTGATATTTAATAGATTACACTAAAATATTATTATATTTTTT
>JAYUYX010000038.1:0-7327 GCA_043752205.1 Chitinophagaceae bacterium | reverse complement strand
TTTTATTGAATTTATATTTCAAGAAAAAAATTATTTAAATATCCATAAAGGTTATCACTAAATAAACTTTAGTTAATAATGTTTATTTTAGGTGTTAAAATCAAATCTATGTTGCTTAAGAAACAACTTACACTCTCTTTGCTGCTTTGCATTGTAATTAACACTGTCATGGCACAAGCCATCCTTACACCCAAAGATCATTTTGGTTTTAACATCGGGGACAACTACCAGTTAACAACCTTTACACAAACTGAAGCTTATTTTAAAAAATTAGCAGAAGCCTCAGACAGGGCAAAATATACTGTGATCGGTAAAACAGAGGAAGGGAGAGACCAGTTCATGATGATCGTTACTTCTCCGGAAAATCATAAAAGGCTGCAGGAGTACAAACAGATATCCCAAAGACTGGGCAATGCAGACATAACCCCCGAACAGGCAAAGGAATTTGCAAAGACCGGCAAGGCAGTGGTTTGGATAGATGGGGGCCTGCATGCTACAGAAACAGCGGGTATTCACCAGTTAATTGAAACTGCATACCAGTTGTTAAGCAGAAATGATGATGAAACGATGAGGATATTGAATGATGTGATCATTTTAATGACACATGCTAATCCTGATGGACAGGAGTTGGTAAGTAACTGGTATATGAGAGAAACCAATTCTGAAAAGAGAAGTTTATCCAATGTACCACGCCTGTACCAGAAATATGTTGGCCATGATAACAACCGTGATTTTTATATGCTCAACATGAAAGAATCGCAAAATATAGGCAGACAGTTATTTGTAGAGTGGCTACCGCAGATCATGTACAATCACCACCAGTCGGGGCCTGCCGGTTCAATTGTTGCCGGTGCACCGTACAGAGATCCGTTCAATTATGTTTTTGATCCTTTAATTATTACCAGCCTTGATGCAGTTGGTGCGGCCATGCAGAACCGTTTGAATGCTGAAAATAAACCAGGCTACACCAGTAAGTCAGGATCTGTTTTTTCTACCTGGTACAATGGCGGTTTGCGTACCACCACTTATTTTCATAACATGATCGGTTTGCTGACCGAGATCGTAGGCAGTCCTAATCCATCAACTATCCCACTTGTAACTACAAGGTTGATACCTAATGCGGCTACACCCAATCCCATTGTGCCGCAGAGATGGCTGTTTCGCCAAACCATTGATTATTCAGTTTCTTTAAACTATGCAGTATTGAATTATGCATCCCGGAACAGGGATGAATTGTTGATGAATATATACCGCATGGGCAGGAATTCAATTGATAGGGGAAATAAAGATACCTGGTCGCTTTCTCCATCTAAGATCGCAGAGATGGATAAGCTTCACCAGGATTCATTAAAAAGAGTGAGAACAAATACCGAAACCAACAGAAACAATGCAACCAATGTTCCGCTTAAGTTTTACGATAGCGTGATGAAGAACATTTCTTTTAAAGATCCCCGTGGTTATATTATCCCAGCCAATCAACCCGATTTACCAACAGCAGTTGAATTCTTAAATGCATTGATAAAAACGGGCATTGTGGTTCAAAAAGCAACTGCTGAGTTTACAGTTGCAGGAAAAAGATACCCGGCAAATTCTTATATCGTAAAAACGAACCAGGCTTTCAGGCCGCATGTGCTTGATATGTTTGAACCCCAGGACCACCCCAATGATTTTCAATATCCCGGCGGCCCGCCCGTAGCTCCCTATGATGCTGCAGGCTGGACCTTAGCTTACCAGATGGGCTTTCAGTTTGATCGTATCATGGAAGGCTTTGAAGGACCATTTGAAAAGAATCCGTTGGGCCAATTAATAAAACTCAATAGTACTGTTGTAAAAAATTCAGCAGCAGGCTATGTACTGGATGCACGGGCAAATCAATCTTATAAAGCTGTGAATAATTTAATGAATGCAGGTATTGATGTATTCAGAACCGGCAATGTTCCCGCAGGCTCAACATACAGCAATGGTTCTTTTTTTATTCCTTCTTCAGCAAAAGCAAAGTCAGTTATCGATAATATAGTTGGAGCTAACGCGGTTGAGTTTATTGAAATGGAAAAAAAGCCAGCCACAGCATCTAAAATAAAAAAAGCAAAGATCGCCTTGTGGGATACATATGGTGGTTCCATGCCATCGGGCTGGACCCGCTGGATTCTGGAACAGTATAACTATAACTTTGATGTTATCTATGCAAAAGACATTGATACGGGAAACCTTATCAGCAAGTATGATGTGATCGTGTTTGTTGGCGGGGCCATACCGGCTTACAGTAGCCGTAATAATCCAAATCCCTCCAGGACTACAGCTCCAGAAAATATACCTGAGGAATTTAAAAGGATGCAGGGAAGGATAACTGCCGACAAGTCAATACCGCAATTGAAATTGTTCCTGGAGCAAGGAGGTAATATTGTAACGATCGGCAGCAGTACACAATTGGCCTACTATCTTGGATTGCCTGTAAGCGATGCCATGGTTGAAATTGTAAACGGCGAGGAAAAAGCTTTGGGCAGAGATAAATATTATACCCCTGGCAGCATCTTACGCATGACAGTTGATAACAGTCAGCCAGCAGCTGCAGGATTAACTACAGAAACTGATATTTATTTTGATAACAGCCCGGTGTTTAAATTAAAGCCACTGGCTGTTAGCAATGGAACAATAAAACCATTGGCATGGTTTGGTAACGATAAAATTTTGCGAAGCGGATGGAGTTGGGGCGAAGCCTATTTAAAGAATGGGATAACGGCATTTGAAGCATCAGTAGGTAAAGGAAAGTTATATGCTTTTACACCCGAGATCACCTTCAGGGCGCAATCTCATGGAACGTTTAAATTTTTATTTAACCAGTTGTACGCTGATTGATTGCTGTTAGACAACATAAATTATAATGAAGGCTGCTGGTTGATAATAGCAGCTTTTGTTTTTGGGTAGTGTCTCAGTTTTAAAAACCTTCTCTGTCATTTCGACGATAGGAGAAATCTATTTAAATACCGGATCAGATATCGATCCCGATTTCTATCGGGATCGGCATGACAAAAACTGAATGCTTATTGAATTACTCCAATTAAAATATTATCTTTAAGGAGACCGGCTTATACCATTAACTGCATCAACTTACTTTAAAGCAAATGAGATATTTCTTTTCACTTTTTGTATTGCTTGCTTGTACCGGTGCTGTTCTTGCCCAGCCCATGGCCAATGAACCACAGCTTCCTTTTAAAACAAACACCTATGCAGTTGTAATTGGTATATCTGCCTATGCCGATCCGGATATTGAACAACTTGAATTTTCGAACCGTGATGCGATTGTTTTTGCCGATTTTTTAATGTCTGCTTCCGGCGGATCTGTACCCAGGCAAAACATAAAGCTCCTGGTAGATTCGGCTGCAACTTCAGGCGCAGTGGATAAAGCAATCCGATGGCTTAAGGACAACAGCAAGAAGGATGATAACGTGTTTTTCTACTTTTCAGGACATGGGGCTCTTGAAAATGTAACGATGTATAAGAATGGTTATCTTATCTGTTATAATACGCCTTCAGCGGCTTTTGTGAACATGGCACTCAGCATTGATTACCTTAATGATGTTGCCAATACGTTGGCAGTAGAAACTAAGGCTAACGTGGTAATGATAACCGATGCCTGCCACTCGGGTAAAATGGCCGGAAGCAAATTCAAGGGAAATTATCTGGTGGGAGAGCAGTTATTGGCAGCTAAAGAAAATGAAATAAGAATGGCATCCTGTACAACCGACCAGCTATCAAATGAAAAAAAGGATTGGGGCGGGGGAAGGGGCGTATTTTCTTATCACCTGGTAAATGGCTTACAGGGAGGGCTGGCCGATAAAGATAAAAATAAAACGGTTTCGCTGGGCGAGCTTAAAACCTATATTGAAACCGCAATGGCCAACGACCCCGTACTGAAAAGTGATGGCGAAGTACAAACCCCTGTAATAAAAGCAGAGAAGATGGATTTTGTGCTTTCCACTGTTGTGCAAACTGAAGCAGTTAAGGTGCAGCAGATGGTAAAGGATGATTCTGCTGCCAATGCAATATTGCTTATGGCCCCGCCGGTAAATGAGGATGTGAATATTGAACCGGAGGATCAATTTTTTTCCTTGCTCAAAAAAGAAAATATTGAACTGTTGACTACAGAACTGAAGCTGGACTCTATACCTGTGGAAACAATAGCTTTTACTTTGGTCAATAAACTTCAGGGGGGGCAGCTTACAGAATCTCAAAAAAACAAACTGGAAGAACTTAAGCGGCAATTGAATACTGATAAAGAAAAACTGGAGGCCTTTAATATTTCGATCAGCAGAGCCATTACTGATAAAGGGCAGGATGTGATCCTGAGATACTTAAAAGGAGATGAGGCTGAACTGGAAAAGAGAAGGTATTATAATGCCGGCAGCAGTGGGTATGACATTTATCCGCGGATGTTTGCAACAGCTTTAAAATTATCGCAAGCTGATAAATATCTTGCAAATGCTACAGCAGTGTTACTCCATTATTTTACGGGTGTAACGCTCCGGATTAAAATTCCACTGACGGCAGACCCAAAACCATTGATAGAGCAGGCTTTCAGGGAACAGCAAAAAGCCCTGGCCCTGGAAGAACATGCTTCTTATATTTATAATGAACTGGCGATTCTTAACCAGTACAAAAAGGAATATAAGGAAGCTGAAAAACTATTTATTAAGGCAACCCAACTTTCACCACGCTGGGCCATTCCTTTTTCAAACTTGTGCGGCCTGTATGCCGTAACCGGTAAATATCAACAGGCAAATGAAGCCTGTCATATGGCAGACAGCCTGCAAAACGGTCTTCAATCTGTTTTAATGAACCAGGCATTTATATATGAAAAGACCGGGAATAATTTATTTGCCGAAGAATTATACCGCAATGCTATAGACATCAATTCCCGCCATTTTCTGCCTTTTGAAAGACTTGCCATCACCTACGTGAAAACTACAGATTATGCCCAGGCTGATTCTTTCTTTTATGAGGCAGACCTGCGAAAAAAGGGATTTCATTTTTATGGAAATGATTGGGATGTGATACCAGCCGTAGGCGCTGAGGCTCCTTATTTCCCGCTTTTTTGTGATGTTGATACTTCTATATTATTACCTACGGATATTTTTGCTTTTTTTACCTGGGGTATGCAGGAATATGTACAGCAACGTTACGACAATGCTTTAAGGATTTTTAAAAAGGTAATCGCAAATGATAAAACCAATCCTCTTGTATTTCATTACATGGGCAAAATATTTTACGATTCTCAATATTGGGAAGAGGCAGAACTGATGTTTAAGTTTGCGTTGAAATATTCACTCAAAGAAAGTGCTTTTAAGCATTATGTTGATTCGGTAAAGCGATCTTTTAAATATCCTTATGCGCATGACTGTTTTGAGAATTTTTTTGAAAATCACCATTATCCCCAAATAGAAGACTATTATTTTATAGGTACTGCGTATGAACAATGGAAACATGTTGAGGAAGCCGAAGGATTTTTTAAGCAGGTGATAAAACTCGATACCATGAGTATTGGCGGCTATATAAAATTATGGCAGCTATACGAAAGACAGGGCCGGTTTACTGAAGCAGAAGAAACCATAAAAGCATTCACTGTAGTGGATAAGGAACGGTCGGAACGGGAGCTGAATGAATTTTATCGCAGAACAATTGAAAAATTTCCTGCTGATGCCAACTGGAATTATAAACTGGGTTTATTGCTGTACAACCGGGCATCGGCCAATGCCCGTGTACCTTATTTTGATTCCATAGCCTGGTTCCCTTTATTAAATAAAGAACTTTTGATTGATATGGAGATCTATAGGGAGCTTGCCGAAAAAAAAGAATATAGCTTATCAGATCTATCTGAAACAGGCGCTCCCTCCAGGGTAACCGTAGATTTTCAAACACTGTTTGAATTTCCGCAATACTTCCAGGTGCCAGGTACGCATGAGGGCATATCGCTTGCAAATGTAATTTTCCTACCCAGGAAAGATGGCCTCATCTATTTAAAAAGAGCGGCTGAACTTTTCTCAGAAAAAGAAGCCCTTGCGGATATCAATTATAAAATAGGAAATATTTACCTGTGGGCGGGTTCCAAAAAACAAGCCTACCCGTATTTTGAAAGATCGCTTGAATTTATTCCGGATAATGCCAATGCAAGGTTGAACCTGGTTGATATTTATACAGCGCTTTTTAAGAACAGGGCTGCATTGGCACAACTCGATTATTTATACGACAGCAGCCAGATCAATTTCCAGAAAAGAATGTTGCTTGCAGGATTTAATATCCATGCTGGTAATTTTGAAATGGCAAAGATCTTATTGGATGGGGCAGAGTTGATCCATCCTTATGAAGTACCTGATATTGCTGACCTGCGTGGGCGGATGTACCTGCTTAGTGATAAACCCCAAAAAGCAATTTCTTTTTACCAGCAGCATTTTTTACTGAGTAAAAGCAGTATTAACACCGCTTATTCACTGGCCCGGCTGTATGCCAAAACAGGAAATAACAATGAGGCTTTTAAATGGCTTGATATTGCCGTAAAACGTGGTTTCAATTATAGCTATGTACTTAAATATGATCCGTACATGGATGAGTTACGTAAAACAGGCAGGTGGAAAAAACTTGTTAATGATATATCAATGAAGCAATACCGTTCAAACTTTTCTATTAACTAATTTGATGAAACAACTTGTTGTTTTTATTATTTGTGCATTCAGCGGTAATTTATTGTTTGCCCAGCAAACTTCCGCAGGTAATACCTATGCTTTAATAATCGGTGTATCAAAATACCTCGATCCCGGAATACCACAACTTCAATATGCAAACAGGGACGCTATGATCTTTGCAGATTTTTTAAGATCAAAAGCAGGAGGATCGGTACCCAAAGAAAATATCCGCTTGCTGGTTGATTCTGCTGCCAACACCGGCGCAGTGTACGATGCTGTTTACTGGTTAAAGAATATATCTAAAAAAGGCGACAGAGTATTTATTTATTTTTCAGGTCATGGCGACCTTGAAAATATAACCATGTACAATAATGGCTTCCTTATCTGCTATGATTCTCCGCCATTCAATTATGTAAGGCTTGCACTTAGCATTGATTATTTGAATGATATAGCCAATACCTTATCCTTAAAAAAGCAGGCGGATGTGATCATTATTACGGATGCCTGCCATTCAGGAAAGCTTACTGCAAAAACATTTAAAGGTAATTTCCTTGCGGCCGACCAGTTAAGAAAAAGAAAAAATAAAGAGATCAGGATAACCTCCAGTTCTGCCGACCAGTTATCAAATGAAAAGCCTGACTGGGGCGGGG
>JAYUYX010000037.1:0-7343 GCA_043752205.1 Chitinophagaceae bacterium | reverse complement strand
TTTCGGTAATTGGTGAATTCAATGGATTGAAGGAAGAGTTACACCCCTTGTATGTAAGACTTGATAAATCGGGTATATGGGAGGGCTTTATACCCGATTTTAAGAAAGGCGATACGTATAAATATTATATTAAAGGATTTAAAGGCGCAGTATCAAAAAAAACAGATCCGTACGGCCAGTATTGCGAACTGAGGCCCGCCACTGCATCAATCACCTGGCAAAGTGAGCATCCCTGGAAAGACGGTGCCTGGATGAAAAATCGAAAAAAACACAATGCACTTAATGCACCCTGGAGTATTTATGAAGTACACCTGGGCAGCTGGATGCGGCCTGTTAAAACAGATGAAGAAAGTTTTAACAGCTATACTCAGTTAAAAGAACACCTGGTACCCTATGTAAAAAAAATGGGCTTTACGCATGTAGAGTTTATGCCCGTAATGGAATTCCCTTTTGATGGAAGCTGGGGATACCAGGGTACAGGATATTTTGCTGCCACATCCCGCTTTGGTACACCCGATGATCTTAAGGATTTAATAGATGAATTTCACCAGCAAGGTATTGGTGTAATATTAGATTGGGTACCTTCTCATTTTCCGTATGATGCACATGGACTTTTTATGTTTGATGGTACGCACACGTATGAGTATGGCGATATGACCAAGGGTTACCACCAGGATTGGAACAGTTATATTTTTAATTACGAAAGGGGAGAGGTACGTTCTTTTTTAATCAGCAGTGCCAGGTTTTGGATGGATCAATTTCATATAGATGGTATAAGGGTTGATGCTGTTAACTCAATACTGCGGTTAGATTATTCAAGAAAAGAAGGAGAGTGGACACCCAATAAATTTGGAGGTAACGGCAACCTGGAAGCTATTGAATTCATTAAACTTTTTAATGAAACTGTTTACCGTGATTTTCCGGATGTACAAACCATTGCAGAAGAAGCCAGCGACTGGCCAAAAATATCCAAGCCTACAACTGATGGAGGGCTTGGCTTTGGTATGAAATGGATGATGGGCTGGATGCATGATACACTTGATTATTTTAAGATGGATCCATTAATGCGGCAGTTTCACCAGGATAAATTCTCCTTCAGCATGATGTATTATTATGACGAGAATTTTATGCTTCCCTTTAGCCATGATGAAGTAGTGCATGGCAAAAGCCCCATGCTGTACAAAATGCCCGGAGATGAATGGCAGAAATTTGCAACCCTGCGCCTGTTATATACCTACATGTTTACACACCCCGGTGCCAAGCTTTTATTTATGGGTAACGAGTTTGCCCAAACCACCGAATGGAATTATAAAAGCGAACTGAATTGGGAGTTGCTGCAATTTGACAGCCACCAGAAAATGCAGCATTGTATACAAGATCTTAATGAATTATACAGGAATGAGCCGGCACTTTATGAGTTGCAATTCGATGCAAAAGGCTTTCAATGGATAGACCTGGATCATCGTGCTGAATCGGTTATTGCTTATATGCGGATGGGCAAACATAAAGGCGGGAAGATGTTGATTGTTTTGAATATGACACCGGTTGTTAGAAGAGATTGGAAAGTACGGGTAAAGGGCAAGGCGGTATGGAAAGAAGTGTTTAACAGTGACATGGAGAAATACTGGGGCAAGGGGCATGTTTTTAACCCGGCACCAGTGGTTAAACTTGTGGACAAAAAGAAGGGTATCTATGAAATAAACCTTCATCTTCCGGCGTTAGGAGGGATAGTACTCCGTTAATGGAATAATTTTTGTAACACCCCCCACTATGAAAAACATCTTAGCACTGCTCCTGGTGCTTGTATCAGGAACTGCATTTACACAATCTAAAGACAGCGCATCTTACTATTTTGAAAAAGGAATAGAAGAAAAAAATGCCAGGAGATTCCAGGTAGCATCCGCACATTTTGAAACTGCCATTAAATTAAATCCAAAGTATACACAGGCTTATATTGAAAATGGTTTTGTTAACAAAGAAATGCGCCGTACAGATGCTGCTAAAACACAATTCACCAAAGCCTATGAGCTGGATAACAGTAATGATATTGCAATAGCAGAGTTGATGAACCTGTATTTCAGTTACCGCCAGTTTCAGAACGCCATTGATTTTGCCATGAAATGTAAGACCTGTCCTGATAGAGAGCGCATCATTGCCATGTCTTATTTTAATATGGAAGATTATGGAAAGGCAGAAAAAGGATTATTGAGTATGGTTACAAAAAATCCTAAAGATGCAGAAGCTACTTATACACTTGCAAGAACATACCTGGAAATGGGACTTGAAGGTAAAGGCATACCATACTATGTAAAGGCAGTTGAGCTGGATAATACAAAAGCTAAATGGCATTTTGAATTGGGCTTACTGTATTACAATAATGATAATTATAAGAATGCTGTTATCAGTTTTAATAAAGCAGCAGAGAATGGTTATAACCGCAGCAACGATTTTAATGAGAATCTTGGCTTCTCTTATTTATACAGCGGTGACTTTGATAAAGGCGAAGATCTTTTAACCCAGATCATATCCCGCAAGCCGGGTGATAAAGAATTATTAAGAGATATTGCATTAGCATTTTACGATCGTAAAATGTATGATAAATGCCTTGGATACTGCCAGCGGTTAATGGAAATGGATACAAAGGATGGAAAAGCACTTTACCAGGCGGGCCTTTGTTTTCAAAAGAAGGGCGAAAAGGACAGGGGGCAGCAGATGTGTGATAAAGCGATTGAGATTGATCCTACACTGGCAGGCTTAAGAACAAAGAAAGGTGACTTTGGCGGTGGTATGTAAATGCCTTTAACTTTATACGATTGATATTCTATTACCGGGAGTTGTATTACTCCCGGTTTTTTATTGTCTGTTATCTACCTAATTAATTATTACTGCCCCCCGTTTTAAGATTTACCATGCCTTTTGAAAGTTTTAGGAGATCCCGATATGGCAGAAGAGTGGTATTTATTTAACCATACCGCCTTCGACAGGCTCAGGCTGACAGCTTTTATATTTTCACACGCCTTCGCCTTCGGGCTGACAGCTTTTTGATTTTTCCACAGCCTTTTGCAGGCTGCTGCTTTGAATGCTGTTAAACAAAAAATGCTCACAGCTTTGAATAGTCTTTACTCTTAATTAATTTTACTGTCAGCCTGTAATAAGCTTAACGAAGTAGTGTGAAGGCGGGTTGTAACAAAAAAACTATGAGATTTTATTTTGTATATATCCTTAAATGTGGCGACGGCAGTTATTATACTGGTGTAACAAATAATATTGAAAATCGTTTGGCAGAAATACATCCAAAAGAAGGCCCGTGCAATTAATATATAGCCAGCAATTCAATGATATTAAACAGGCAATTGAATTAGAAGAACAAATTAAAGGTTGGACCAGAAGGAAGAAAGAGGCGTTAATAAATGAAGATTGGGAAAATTTAAAACGCTTATCAAAAAACTATACTGATTTTGGAAAGAGTGGTATTGTTTAAACCATACCGCCTTCGACAGCACTTCGTCAAGCTCAGCACAGGCTGACAGTTTTTTGATTTGCAACACAACACTGGAAGGTGGGTAAAACCAAAAAGCTGGCAGCTTTAAATGGTCGCTACTCTTAATTAATTTTACTGTCAGCCTGAGCTTGTCGAAGGCGGGTTACTCGTTTCTCAGGCGAGTCCTGCATGCCACCGCACAAATCCGGGCAGAGACTCGCCTTAGAAACGCTGCATGGGTATTTAAAACCCCACCCGCTTATAATTACTACTGAATTAAAAATGGAGTAATTATTGCGGTGAAAAAGCAGTTCTCTTCTATGAATAATCATAGCAAAAAAAACACACATATTAATATGTGTGGTAAACTATTATTGTAACTGAGAAATACTAAACATAACTGAATCAATATATATGGTTAAACATCCAAAATATATTGTGGTAATTGGCGCATCTGCCGGTGGGATGAATGCATTGATGGAAATGGTGCAAAATCTGCAAAAAGGTCTGGACGTTGCCTATTGCATTGTGCTGCATTTATCCCGTAAGGGCATTGGTGATTTTATTGTGCATCGCCTTAAGCAGGTTACTTCATTACCATGCAGCATGGCAGTACACGGTGCCCCTATAAAACAAGATCATATTTATATAGCCAGGCCCAACCAGCACCTGCTTGTAAAAGACAACCATTTTCTTTTAGGCGCCGGGCCGGAGGAAAACCGTTTTCGTCCCTCCATTGATGTATTGTTCCGTTCGGCAGCAGTAGCATATAGTTCACATACCGTAGGCATTATTTTAAGTGGTTTGCTTGATGATGGTACCAGCGGCATGTGGGCCATTAAAAGGAGTGGCGGCACCTGCATTGTGCAGGATCCCAATGAGGCGGAGTATCCTGATATGCCACTTTCGGTAATAGACAATATGGAGGTTGACCATGTAACTACACTAGCTGCGATGGGTGTACTGATAGGGGAAGTTTTACAACTTAAAAAAGGAAGAAAACTGGCAGTACCTAAAGATGTAATTGCAGAATCAAAAATAGCTGAACATACTGCTGTAGGGATAGATGATGTAAAAAAATTGGATGTTGAGCAAAGCATATTTGCCTGCCCAGATTGCGGAGGTGGTTTGTGGGAAGCGAAGAATGATATTATTAAACGCTACCGTTGCCATATTGGTCATGCCTATACCGAAAAAGACCTGGTTTTAAAACAGAATCAGGTGGCGGGCAATACCCTTTGGGTTGCCTTACGGATGATGGAAGAACGCAAACACCTTTTAAAAAAGATGGAAGTTGATTATAAAAAAAAGGGCTACAAATCAATGTCATCAAACAATGTAGAAAAACAGGCAGAAATGACACATCATATTGATAAATTAAAAGAAATATTATTTGATCTGCAAAACCAGGATACTGCATAAAATAACGAATACAAGGAAGTATCTTAGTTTTAAGAAGCTGTCAGCCTGTACTGAGCTTGGCGAAGTGCTGTCGAAGGCGGGTTATAACAAAAATCTATGAGGTCTTATTTTGTATATATCCTTAAATGTAGCGACGACAGTTACTATACAGGTGTAACAAATAATATTGAAAGCCGTTTGGCAGATCATAATAGTGATGATTCAAAAGAATCTTATACATCGAAAAGAAGACCTGTGCAATTAGTATATAGCCAGCAATTCAATGATATTAAACAGGCAATTGATTTAGAAAAACAAATTAAAGGTTGAACCAGAAGGAAGAAAGAGGCATTAATAAATGAAGATTGGGAAAATTTAAAACGCTTATCAAAAAATTATACTGATTTTGGAAAGAGTGGTATTGTTTAAATTATACCGCCTTCGACAAGCTCAGGCTGACAGCTTTTTGATTTGCAACAGTGGAAGGTGGGTTAAAACAAAAAGCTGGCAGCTTTGAATGGTCTCTACGCTCAATTAATTATACTGTCAGCCTGAGCATGTCGAAGGCGGGTTACTTTATAAGACCGGGTTCGACAGCATTTCGACAAGCTCAGTAGTGAAGCGGTAATTAAAACTGATGTACACACAACAACATAAAAGCAGGTTATCAAACTGCTTTTATGTACCTTGTAAGTAGATCTTTACAACAAGAATAAAAATAATACCGCTATGTAAGATAGTATAGCGGTTATGAGAAAAAAGTAAAACTGTACATGAAATCATCTTCGGAAAATAAAAAAATAATTACTGAAAATAAAGACAGCAGTGGCTCAGCTGCAGCAAAACCTGCTGACAAAATAGAAGCGCCTGTTATCAAGTCCGCCAACCTGTTCCCTGTAGTAGGGATCGGTGCATCTGCAGGCGGGCTCGATGCTTTTAAAAAATTACTAAAAGCTATTCCCGAAGATTCGGGCATGGCCTATGTACTGGTGCAGCATTTAGACCCCAAGCACGAAAGCATGTTGCCCGATATACTGCAAAAAATTACCAAAATACCGGTAATAGAAATTACTGATGATATAAAAGTGCAGCCCAATCATATTTACGTAATTCCCAGCAATAAAATGATGGTAGCAACAGATGGGGTTTTATTACTTGCCCCAAGGCCTGCAAAAAGTTTAACCGGACGTAACCTGCCCATTGATCTTTTCTTTAAATCGTTGGCAGAAGTGCACCAGGAGCATGCAATAGGGGTGATATTATCCGGCACTGCATCTGATGGTACACAGGGATTAAAAAGCATTAAAGAACATGGCGGTATTACTTTTTCGCAGGACGAAGCATCAGCAGAGTATGAAGGGATGCCCCATAGTGCAATACAGGCTGGCGTGGTGGATTTTGTTCTTCCACCTGAGGAAATACCAAAAAAAATATTAGAAGTAACTATCAAAACAATACTGAATGAAGATGAACAGCAAAACGTACCACAGAAAGATGAAGATGTTTTTAAACAGATACTTTCGTTGCTACGTATTCGCAAGGGGGTAGATTTTACTTATTACAAACAAACCACTATCCGCCGCCGCATACTCCGCCGAATGGTGGTAAACAAAAACGAAGAGCCAGAGGAGTATCTTAAATTTTTAAGAGGAAATAACCCGGAGCAGGATCTATTGTACCAGGATATGCTGATACCGGTAACTTCTTTTTTTAGGGATAAAAAAGTATTTGAGAATTTATGCGTACATGTTTTTCCTACAATTATAAAAAATAAAATACCCGGCGAAATAACACGGGTATGGGTGGCAGGCTGCAGTACAGGCCAGGAAGTTTACTCTTTTGCTATGTGCTTTAAAGAATTTTTAGGCGACATTCATGAAAGAATACAAATTTTTGGTACCGACCTGAGCGAACCTGCTATTACAAAAGCCCGTACAGGCTTGTATGATAAAAGTGAATTAGATGCCGTATCGCCAGAGCGCCTGAAGGAGTATTTTATAAAAAATAATGGCGGGTACCAGGTAAATAAAAGCATAAGGGATATGTGTGTATTTGCACACCACAATTTTTTAAAAGACCCGCCCTTTGGCAAGATGGATGTGATAACCTGCCGCAATGTGCTTATTTATATGGAGCCATACCTGCAAAAAAAGGCTTTAACAACTTTTCATTATGCGCTAAACCCCGGAGGGTTTTTATTGCTGGGCAAATCGGAAACCACCGGCGGTGTTCCCGATCTTTTTGCTGCAGTGGAAAAAACAGATAAACTATACACCCGTAAAGATGTGCCCGGCAGGTATATGCAGGTAGCCAGCCAGCGAAGCGAACAAATTTTGAACAGTGCGGTTGAATATTCAAAAAGCGAAACCATCCGTACCGACTTTCAAAAAACGGCCGATGATATTTTGCTTTCTAAATACACCCCCGGCGGTGTGGTAGTAAATGAGGCAATGGACATTGT
>JAYUYX010000036.1:0-2858 GCA_043752205.1 Chitinophagaceae bacterium | reverse complement strand
CGCTTTACCCAATTTGCTTTGATTGCAAGCGATGAAGCGATCAAAGATGCAGGCATCAGCAAAGAAAATGTTGATGTTGACAGGGTAGGCGTGATCTTTGCCAGCGGCATTGGTGGCATTACTACTTTTTATGAAGAAGTATGCAATTATGCTTTAGGCGATGGTACACCACGTTACAATCCATTCTTTATTCCTAAAATGATACTGGATATTGCCGCAGGGCAGATATCTATGCGTCATGGTTTCAGGGGTCCTAACTATGCTGTAGTGAGTGCCTGTGCAAGCAGTACCAATGCGGTTATTGATGCATTTGATACCATCAGATTAGGTAAGGCCGATATTATTGTTACGGGTGGCAGCGAAGCAGTTATCAGTTCACCAGGTGTTGGTGGTTTTAATGCCATGAAAGCACTGAGCGAAAGAAACGATGATCCTGCAACTGCCAGTAGACCTTTTGATAAAGACCGGGATGGTTTTGTTATGGGAGAAGGAGCAGGCGTTTTAATTCTTGAAAGCCTGGAGCATGCACTTGCCAGAGGAGCAAAGATATATTGTGAAATTGCCGGTGGCGGCGCCACTGCAGATGCACACCATATTACCGCTCCACATCCGGAAGGGCTTGGTGCCCAAAATGTGATGAATGTAGCATTAAAGGATGCAGGCATGAAACCTGAAGATATTGATTACATCAATGTACACGGTACTTCAACTCCTCTTGGCGACCTGGCCGAAACAAAAGCCATACTGAATGTATTCGGTTCACATGCTTATAACCTCAACATCAGTTCAACCAAAAGTATGACAGGGCATTGCCTGGGCGCAGCAGGTGTTTTAGAAGCGCTCGCCTGTATCATGGCAGTAGTTAAAGGTATTATTCCTCCAACCATTAATCATTTTACTGATGATCCTGAACTGGATCCTAAACTCAATTTTACTTTCAACAAAGCGCAGCATCGCACTGTTAATGCCGCTCTCAGCAATACCTTTGGTTTTGGTGGCCATAATGCAAGCGTGATAGTGAAGAAGTATGTTGCTTAGGCTTTCTCTCAGGCAATTTTCATTTTAAACCGTAGTTCCCAGTTATTATAAATATTATATCTTACGGGTATGAAAATATATTTTCTTGCCATCACTTTACTTATAACAGCAGTACATGCATCCGCACAGGATGTAAAGATTTCTAAAGCAATTAAAAAATCCCTTGCACAGGTTGACACGAACATGATTCGTTCCCATATTGCATTTCTTGCCGATGATAAACTGAAGGGTCGCCTTCCAGGCACTGAAGGTTTTCAAACAGCTGTAGATTACGTTGTTGATCAGTATAAAAAAATTGGTTTGCAGCCAGGTGGCGATAATAATGGGTTTACACAAAAGCTTATTATCCGTAAATCGTTGCTTACTAATGCTTCATCAGTTGCTGTGCTGAAGGATAAGAATGGCAATACAGATTCGCTTATTTTTTTAAAGGATTTTTTTCCGGTACCTAATCCATTGATTGAAAATGCAAATACTGAAGGACAATTGGTTTTTGCAGGTTATGGAGTTGAAATTCCGGGAGGTTATTCAGATTATAATAGTATTGATGTAAAAGGAAAAATTGTTGTACTCATTAATGGAGCGCCACCAGGCTTGATATCTACATTGACTGCACATTTTTCAAACGCAGGCAATAAAATGACTACTGCATTTACAAAAGGAGCAACTGGCGTAATAATAGTTAATACGTCATTACGACCTGGAACAAACCAAAATCCGACTATACAGTCAAATACAACATTGAATCCGGGAAAAAACAAAGCTTACGGCCTTGGATTCATTGGTAATTTGAGATCTGTTTTAAATGGTACACCTAATTTGTTGAAAAAACTTTTTTTGAACTCCGGTAAAAATATGGAGCTGGTGCTGGCTGATCTAAAAAATGGTAAAGCTTCTTCATTTGATCTGCCGCTCAGTATTTCAGTTTCGTATACAACGGTACATACCGATTTTGAAAGCTATAATATTGTTGGCCTCATCCCCGGCAGTGATGCCGTTTTAAAGAATGAATATGTTGTTCATTCTGCTCATCTTGATCATTTGGGAATTGGTAAAGTTGTGAACGGCGATTCAATTTATAATGGTGCACATGATAATGCATCGGGTGTTGCATCCTTGCTGGAGATAGCCCGGATTTATAAATCTTCAGGTGCAAAACCTAAACGTTCTGTATTGATCGTAATGGTTACGGGTGAAGAAATGGGGTTGATAGGGTCAGCTTATTTTGCATCCAATCCAACAGTTCCTAAAGCTTCCATAGTAGCAGATGTAAATACAGATATGCCTACTGTAATAGCACCCCTTCTTTCCGTAGTGCCTCTGGGTGCGGAGCATTCCAGTATTATGAATAATGTAAAGTTTGCAGCCGGATATCTTGGCCTGGAAGTGGAAAAAGATCCTGAGCCTAATGAGAACCGTTTTGTTCGCAGTGACCAGTATAGTTTTGTATTAAATGGTATTCCGGCGCTGCATATTAAATATGGCACAAAAACAAATGTACCTGGTTTTAACCTTGTTGATTTTGTAAAACAATGGAGAGCTAAATATTATCACCAGGCAGCTGATGGCTTGGATGGTATTTTTAATTTTGCAGCTGCAAAAACCTATGTTCAATTAAATTTTCTTATCAGTTATTCAATAGCACAAACTTTAGAGCGGCCGAATTGGAATAAAGGCGATCTGTTCGGAACGATCAAATAACAAAAATTCATTGCAGGAATAATTTGCACCGGGCAGATGGTTTCTTTTATTTTGATCTCAAATAAGATTAATTTCACGAAACAATTTAATTCGTTTTGCAATTCATCAAGGATTTTTTT
>JAYUYX010000035.1:0-36645 GCA_043752205.1 Chitinophagaceae bacterium | reverse complement strand
AAAAACGGTAATTAAAGACTATGTTACATTTGAAACCACGTAATCAATGAAAAGAATAGTTTACCTACTGGCGTTTATTATTTTACCAATTACTGTTCTACATGCACAAAGCATAAAAAGTGACCTGTCCGTTTATGACCTGAAGGGAAATGTTAAATCCTTCAATGAACTAACATTTAAAGGTGAAAAGAAATTTGGCGACTTGGTTAACGGGAAAAGAACATCCAGCTTTTTTAATACATTTAATAAAAGCGGCTTTATAACTGAACGAGTTTCGGAATGGGAAAATCATGCAGGTAGCTTCAAAATAATAACCAACTTCAGCTACGACAGTAATAATAATATGGTGGAAATGACCAGTAATGATCATTACGGTAAAGAAATTATAAAAAAGATGTTGAATGGCCGTGGGGAAATTGTAGAGGAAAACAAATACGACAGTACAGGAAAACTGATCGGGAAAACAAAATATAAATACAATAGTAATAACCTTAACATACTTAAGGATGAGTATAACGTGGAAGGGAAACTGGAATATTCCGAAGATCTAAAATACAATTCGAATAATCATTTGCTTGTTTCTGAAAAAAGGAATTACACAAAGGAAGTTACCAATATAATGTCCTATCTATATGATGATCAAGGGAATGTCATTGAAATTATATCCAGCTTTCGAAATAGAAACGACGATATGGCTCAGGAATATGTAATCACTTTAATATGGAATATAAATAAACAGGTAGCAATGCGAATTTATACAAAATCAGACTCCCAAGAACCGACCACAATAACTAACTATGAATATGATAGTAAAGGAAATGTCTTAAGGGAGGTGCTGGAATGGAGATCTAAAATAGGACTGCGTGGGAAAGTTACAATGTCGTATGAATATACGTATGACGGGCAAAATAACTGGATAAAAAAGATCAAAACTAATGGGTCAGACGGTAGTAAAACCTCTGATTTTACAATTTATGAAAGGGAAATTAAATACTATTGAACAAATAAATACTAAAACATGAAAAAATTATTATTTACCTCGATACTGCTTTTTTTAAGTCTTGTAACAAATGCTCAAAAAATTGACGGAAAATGGGTTTTTGAAAAGATGAACTTTGCCGGATATATAATTTATTTTGATGACTCCAATAAAGACAAAGAAAACTTAATAAACGCATGGATCAGAGCGATAGGAGCTGAAGATGATCAAGACGAAAAAAATGAAATTAATAAAAACAAAGATTTAATGTATAATGGACTAAAAGAAATGTACAAAAGTGATATCCAGTTCACAGACATGAAGTATAACCAGTATTTCCCAAACAGGCATGTAAATTATAATATGGATATAGGCAAATTAGTATTTACTGAACAAGGAAATGATGGAAAAATAGGAAAAAAGGAAGTGTCATTTGAAATAACACGATCTGACTATAAAGATGACGGGTATAATATTTTAGAAATTCAATTTCCTCAGACTTTCCAGGATGTAAGAGAGCTAAAGGTCAAATTAAAAGATAACAACCTGGTATTGGAAAAAGTTGAAAGCACTGGTGTAATAGGACAATTTCGAAAGATTAAAGAAAAGGATACATTTATAATTTATTACAAAAAGAAATGACACAGTGTGTTTCGTGTGTTCGATTATTTTGAATAAAACGCTTATGACTTTTAATGAAGCATTTGATCTGTATATCCTGGATCAAAAAATAATTGGTTGGGGATTTCAACAACCAACAAGAGTAAGGCTGCCCAATGGATTCGATGCTTTTCCTTGCGGGTATTTTACAACTTATGAAAATGGTTATAAACTTATCATCAGTGGCCAATCGTTAGGAGAAACAGCCATCCAGGAAGCAATGATCTTAGATCCGGAAGGGATTCCCACTGCAAGAGATACTGAAGATATCAGGGATATCCGGGAATAATTGATATTACCTCTTAAAAATAAAGTGTGAGACCCAAACCTGTAAAACAGATTTTTATATTTCTCTTCCTGTTATTTGTAACAACAGGGGCGTTTTCCCAAAAAGAATTCTTCCGCTCTCAACAGGTTTTTACCAAAGAGCAGCTGAGCAGTTTTTATTCTTCGGTAACTATTCATGATAGCCTGGTAATTTTTAATGCAAACGATTATCAACTGTATGCCTACAACAAAAAAGACGGGTTGCTGAAATGGTCTGTTGAAACAAATTATAAATCTTCTGTTCCGGTATCTGTACAGGGCGGTATCATTTACGCAGCCATATCCAAAAATGAAAAACAGCAGGCAGCACAGTTTAATCTGGCGGATGGAAAATTAATTAAGGTGCTGCCTTTTGGCCCGCTGGCTACAAAACCATTCTTAAAAAACGGGATGCTGTACGGCACTGCCATTTATGATTTTGGCTGCATACTTGGGTACGATCTTAAAAAAGATACGGTTACCTGGAGCCGCTTTATTGCACATGGATACTCCCTTCAACCGTATTTTCAGGAGAAAAGGATATTGGCCAATGCTGAAGGGGATAACTGGGTAGCGTTGGGTTATGATGGCGTTTTGCTTGATACAACCTGTGCAAAAAGAGCAAGTATGTATATTGAAGATATTCCCTGCGTAAAAAATTTTATTGCCATTACGCACGATGGGCTGGAAATAAAAGAAAAACTTGCTAAAGATATTCTTGGGGCAGATATATATGGACAGCCTGAGATGCTGCGTTCAGAGAAATTTACGTTTATCTTATATGATGAAAAACTCACCATATTATCAGGCAAACTAAAAGTAAAACAACAGGTTCAGGTTTCTTCACTGGCCGAAGACCTGGATGGATATATTGATATAAAGCTGTTAAAAGCAGATGATGAAAATGTATGGATATTATACAATAATCACCTGCTGCAATATAATCACAAAATAAAAAAACTGGTTAGGTCAACAGACCTTACCACATGGCAACCGAATAGTGTTTTGCTGGATGAAGAAAACATCTGGCTGGTATCTACCAAAGACGGATTGCTGTACGGGCTTTCGTTGTAGAAAAAATTAAATCAAATTAATAATGAAAAAAATATTAACAATTTTCGTGTTATTCGCACTTGCTTTTAGCAGCTCTGCACAATCAGTAATTAACCAGGCAAGCACCACTGCTATTACCGGATCTGCTGTTGATGATTGTCCTGAACCAACGGAAAGCCAGATCACTTGTGTTTGTAATTCTATTTACGATAAAAAAGCACCCACAATAAATAAGCCTATTGTGGGTGCTAAAGGAGGCTATGGCTTTGGGTACAAATACCAGGAAGATTTGTGGCAGATGTCATGTGCAGTGCCAGGGATAGACACAGAAGAGGAGTCAATAAAAAAGATACAGGCCATGTGGATGAAGTGTAGGGTAAAATTCCGTTGTTATAAATATATTGGTGTTTCAGTTTCTGATGGAAATGTAGCCAAATTTGCTATGGATACTGGTCTTTCCACCTTCCTGGTAACAGCTGTAAAAAGATATAAGTTAGATATGAATTTTATTGACCCCGCGGATGGGAAGACAATTATGGATTTTCTCGATGAACAATTTAAAATGTTCAAGAAAGCAGATTCATTAGATAAAGCTGAAGAATGCCTAAGGCTTTACAAATTACTTGAAAAGCACGGGTGCAAGCACGCTAAAGATCTATAGAGCTTAAAAATAAGAACGAAAATGAAAAAAACATTTGCACTTTGCCTTTTATCTGCAATAACATTTACATCCCATGCTCAACAAACAACAACAGCAGATTGTAATTGCCCAACGCCGAAGGCCGGGAGGTTTATTAATTTCTGTACACTTGTGGAGAATCAGGATATTCATTATAAACAAAAGCTTTTGCAAATGTCATGTGTAGATCTTACGAAAGATTCGCCTGAAACGATAAAAGCTAAAGTACAATGCATGTGGAAAAAGTATTACGCAGAATTTGGATGCGATAATTCGGGATTTCTTACTCCCAATGGAAATATTTTAAAATATTCCGTAAACCAAGAATTTGAGCTTTTCGTTGACGGCGTTGTGGAAGAATTTGGCTTAGATATTAACTTACCGGATCCTGCTGATGGAAAGACATTATTGGATTTTGTTCTTGATGAAATTAATAGGTACAAAAAGATTGAGCAATATTGGGACAAAGTTAAAGAGCTTCAACGTATATACAATCATTTAAAAAATGACCTTAAAGCAAAACACGCCAAAGATTTATAAGTTTAATAATAAAATGGAAAATGAAAAAAATAGTAGCAATTTGTCTTTTATCTGCAATTACTTTAACCACCCAGGCTCAACAAGCCGCATCAGCAAATTGTAATTGCCCAACACCCAAAGGCGGTAAGTTTGTTTACATGTGTACTTTAGTTGAGAACCAGGATTTTAATTATAAGAAGTTGTTGATGGAAATGTCTTGTGTAGATTCGTTGGATTCTCCCGAAACAAAAAAAGAAAAAATCAAATGCATGTGGGAAAAATATTACGCAGAATTTGGATGCGACAATTCAGGGTTCCTGGTTCCGCAAGGAAATATTTTAAAATATGCAGTTAATCAGGAGTTTGAATTATTTGTTGATGGAATGGTAAAATTAGGCATTGATATTAATATGAAAGACCCTGTTGATGGTAAGACTCTTTTGGATTTTACTTTAGATGAAATAAGCCGATATAAGGGATATGCAAACGACAACGACAAAGTAAAAGAGCTTGAAAAAATTTATAAGCATTTGAAAAATGACCTTAAAGCAAAACATGCAAGCGAACTCTAAATATAATAACAATGAAAATAGCGTTAACCTTTTCTCTGTATCTAATAATGATTTTTTCTTCCAATGCTCAACAACCACCAGCAGCAGATTGTAATTGCCCAAAGCCAAAGGAAGGAAAGTTTGTTTATTTCTGCTCATTGATAGAGGGTCAGGATTCCCAATATAAACAACAGTTAAGGGAAATGTCTTGTGTAGACCTTACTAAGGATTCGCCGGAAACGATTAGGGCTAAAGTACAATGCATGTGGCGTAGATATTACGCCGAGTTTGGTTGCGATGATACAGGCTTCCTGGTTCCTCAAGGAAATATTTTAAAGTATGCGATTAACCAGGAGTTTGAGTATTTTATAGATGGAGTGGTTGAAGAATTTGGCTTAGATATTAATTTGAAAGATCCTGTGGATGGAAAGACCTTACTTGATTTCGTTCTTGATGAGATCAAAAGGTATAAAAAAAAGCCAGAGTATGAATTTAAAGTGAACGAGCTTCAACGTATATACAATCATTTAAAAAATGACCTTAAAGCAAAACACGCCAAAGATTTATAAGCTTAATAATAAAACAGAAAATGAAAAAAACATTTGCACTTTGCCTTTTATCTGCAATAACATTTACATCCCATGCTCAACAAATAACAGCAGCAGATTGTAATTGCCCAACGCCTAAGGGAGGGAAATTTCTTAATTTCTGTACACTGGTTGAGAATCGAGATATTCGATATAGACAACAGTTAAGGGAAATGTCCTGCGTAGATCTTACAAAAGATTCCCCTGAAACAATACTGGCAAAAGTCCAGTGCATGTGGAGAAAATATTATGCAGAATTTGGTTGCGATGATACTGGATTCGTGGTTGCGCAGGGAAATATCTTAAAGTATGCTGTTAACCAGGAATTTGAATTATTTATTGATGGGGTGGTGGAAGAATTTGGCTTAGACATTAATTTAAAAGATCCCGCTGATGGAAAGACCTTATTGGATTTTGTTTTGGATGAGGTAAAGCGATATAAGAAGCTTAACCCTCCTAAATATGACGAAAAATCAAAAGAGTTGCAGCGGATTTACGATCATTTAAAATTTGATCTATATGCATTGCTTGCAAATGAGCTTACATCAAAACCACATTATCAAAGTGGAGTAAGAATAATTTTAGCTAAGGATATCAGTATAAAATATATTGGTGCTTATGCTTTGGATAAAGCGCCAGCAAATGTATATACTGTTGTATTCGAAAATGATAAACTGCTTATGAGTTTTAATGGCAGCAAGTTTTCTGAATTACATGCAGAATCTGAAAATACCTTTTTTTTAATACCAAAAACTGCTGCCCGGTATCGTTTTACAAAAAATAAAGAAGGCAAATACGATTTAACTTTTGGAATCCATAAAAATAAGGCAACAAAGGTTGATTGAGTTTTTAATGAAGTACTTGAATATCTGTGGCGAAAACCGATGAAGAAAATGTATAATTACTGTATAGTGATCATATGGTGCAATATAATCATAAAACAAAAAAACTTGTCCGGATCACTAACCTTTCCACTTGGCAGCCAAACAGTATTTTAATTGATGAAGATAATATTTGGCTGATTTCGGGTAAGGATGGCCGGTTGTATGGACTTTCATTGTAATAGGTGTGCAATTATCATTATTAGGGTTATATTACGGTTTAATTTTTGGAAACCTGGGACCTGTAACCATGCGTTTGTATAATCCAGGCAGCTTCCAAAAATGAGCTAACCTTATGCAAGAGATAATAGAAAAAGAATTTACTATCGGAAGGAGTAAGGAAAATGATTTTGAATTTCCTATACAACAGGTATCCGGCCGGCATGCTACCATCAAGTGTTTATCCGAAAATACTTTTATTGTAGAGGACCTGCATTCTTCCAATGGTACTTTTTTAAATGGTTATCGTATAAAGCGTGCTAATTGCAACCGGAACGATCAACTATTCCTGGCTGATCAGCCTTTTGATTTTGCAGTTTATTTTCCTTTACAAAATATTAAGAAAGAGATCAGGGAAAAATTTGACCTCCCGCCGGATATAGAGATCAGTGCTGCAGAAAAAAAATCTCCCAATGATTTCACGCTTGAGTTTGCTGAGCTGGAAGCTGTGTATAAACTTTACAACGAAGCCAAGCTTAATGTACAGGGTAAAGGCATGCTGAAAGGTCATTTATTGAAAGCAGCCCCTGGCATTGTTTTAACGCTGGTTTTAACTTCACTGGGATTAGGAGCTTTCTCTTTCATTGGAGGCTCAGTTGGAAGTATTGTTGGTATCATGATGTCGAAAACAACTTCAAATCAGGAGAAGATGCAAGCCATTGATGACGAATTTAAAGTGGGTTATGTTTGCCCCAAGTGCAAGAATTTTTTAGGAGCTCTACCCTGGGCCGGCCTGGCAGTAAAAAAATCCTGTGAACGATGTAAAGCTATATGGGTTAATTAATATTTTAAATTCTTAAAAAAACAAAAATGGAAAAGAAACCACTACCTGCAGATGAGAAGACAAGAGTAATTCCGCAATCGGCTATTAATAGTGCTGTTAAAGTACCGGTAAAACCTCCTTTTGGCGGGGCTAAACCTAAAACTACTTCACCCCAAAAGAAAAGAATAGTACCCGGGTTGCTTACAGCCGGAGGATTACTGGCGGGAGGTATTGCACTTACCTCTTTTCAAACAGCTCCGGGTACAGAAGCAGTTGTTGAAGGCGGTCAGCCTGCAGCTAAAATGCCGGCAGTTATAAGTACTTCACACCCGGTGTCGGAGCTTGTAGCCGATGACCTGAGTTTTGAAGAAGCAAGAGACCTGGCAAGAGAAGAAGTTGGCCCATTTGGCTTATTCACTTATAAAGGGACTGTAAATGTTACGCGTTCTGAAGCGGAAATGGACCAGATGACAGCACAGGAGAAAGAAGCTTTCATGCAGGATGTTGTTGTTGATCACAACCAGACCGGGGGTACGGAGATTGATGTAAACGGGAAGATGATGAACATAGAATTTCCCTTAATGGATAGATACCTGGAAGTACTTACAGATGAAGATGGGAATGCTTATACAAGAGATATTAATGGCACAGTTAACCTGTTGGATAATGTTTCTAAGGATCCCCTTACCAATCAACTGGTAAGAACAGATATTGAAACAGGCGAAGTAACACAGTTTAATCCAACTGCTATTCTGCAAAACGTAGATGAAGGAAGGATAGATGTAAGTATTTATCCGTCGGACGTAGAAATAACAGACAATGGTGAGATCCTGATGTCGGGTGGAGTTGCAGCAGAACCAATGGCCGACTTTGGCTGGATGATTGACGAAGCGGGTGACTGGGGTTATGATTATGATGGAGATGGTGTAATTGATGTATATGATCAGGAACTTTATGCTACTACCGATGATGAACCTACTGTAACAAGTGCTGCTGTTGAAGAAATGCCCAGGACAGATTCGGAGCTATTGGAAGAGCGCATACAGGAAATAGCTGATGAAGCAGGCATTGACGATGTAAGAAAAATAAAGATAAAGGATACGGAAGATGGTTGGGATATTAAGATAAAAGGAGAGGATGGAGAGAAGGTAAAAATGCATGTTACTAAGGAGGAGTTGGGAGCCACGGGGATAGAGGATGAAGATGGAGGTATTGATGATTTCAAAAAGATCAAGATAAAAGAAACAGATGAGGGTTTAGACATTAAGGCCAAAACAGAGGATGGTGAAACGATCAAATTGCATATCCCTGATGAAGAATCGGGTGATGTTACCTCATCCGACCTTTTGGAAAATGGCGTGGATATTAACTCACCGGACAGTTATGATGACCACGTTGAAGAATCCAATTTTGAGCAGACCTAATAATTAACCCATGGAAATTACTTGTGGAAAATGTAAAAAAAAATTTGATGGACTGGCTGGAATAGCCATAAAGCAGGGGCCTGTTTTTAATTACTTTAAATGTCCTCATTGCAGCAAAATTGTAACAGTAAAAAAAACTACAAATGGTGAAGGGCTGCAATCAAATAATACAGCTATGGAAATTACCGGTTGGTTAATAGTGCACGACGAAACTGTTGAACCCCAAAGTTTTGATCTTAAGATCGGGAAGAACAGCATAGGCCGTAAATCATCACTGGATGTTGATATAGCAATTGCAACAGACGATATGACCATGAGCCGGCAGCATTGCGTAATTGAAGTGAGTTTAAATGAGCGTATAGAAAAATACAGTTTTTGTATCAATGATTTTAAGAGTACCAATGGCACCATTCTGAATGGCCATGTTGAGCGAAAACTTCATGAACATGACCTCATTTATTTATCTGACGGCGATACTTTTCAATTGGGCATGACTAAAATAGTGTTCAAACAAAACAGCAGTATAAAACAAAAGGCAGCCGTTGTTAAGGAAGTGCTTAAACAACCTTATATGCCCACAGTAGTTATCACTAAAGAACAACTAAAGCATATTTATAAAGGGTAGCCATTTTACTTAACAAAAATCCAATTGATGATCAAAGCTTCTGAAATATATTGCCTGCATGAAAAGGGTGGAAGAGAAAACAATGAAGATGCTGTGTGGCCCTTAAAAAAAAGTGCTACGCCGCAGGACCGTTTATTTATTGTTTGTGATGGTGTGGGAGGAAGCAGTGCCGGTGAAATAGCCTCTGATATGACCTGTGTAAGCATTGCAGCATATTTTAAAGAACATTTATCCCACGATAAGCAAGCCGGTAGAGATCTTCTTGAACAGGCACATGCATCTACGTTAGGGCATTTTAAAGATCACATCGAAAAAGATCCTTCTACAAGCGATATGAGTACCACCCTTACGCTGGTTTATTTAAACCCAGCTTCAGTATTTGTAGCCTGGTGTGGCGACAGCCGGATATACCAGTTGAGGAACGGCGAAGTTATTTTTAGATCACAAGACCATTCTTTAGTAAATCAATTAATTAAAGCAGGAGAGCTTACGGAGAAAGAAGCAGAAAATTATCCCCAGAAAAATTTAATTCTTCGTGCTATACAATTTAAAGAGAAGCCATCAGCCATTGAAACTGTTGAATTGACCGATGTTCAGTCAGGAGATTATCTGCTTTTGTGTACCGATGGGTTGCTTGAAAATATTAACCCCGGTGTTTTGAAAGATCTTTTAAGAGAAGACCAGCAAAAGGATTATGCCAACGCTTTGGATGCTATATGTAAAGGAAAAACAAGGGATAATTATTCTATGTACCTGGTCAAATTAATTAACGAATGAATTTTAGAGAACGATACCGCTACGACCCGTCAGCCGATAAGCTTGGCAGTGGTGGATTTGCCACGGTTTTCCGGGCCGAGGATACTTTACTGGAACGTGAAGTAGCCCTTAAGATCTTTCATGTTTCAGAAAGCACAAAAGTAAACCTGCTCTCAGAGCTTAAGCGGATGTCTAAGCTCGATCATCCGAATTTGATACGTTGCCTGGATATTTTAAATGTAGAGGTTACCAATGTGCATGGACTTAGTGAGAAATTAAGCATTGGTGTGATGGAATACGCTAACGGCGGCTCTCTACAAGAATTTTCGCATAATAATAACGATCCTGAACTGGCAAAGGCCATACTTATACAGGTGTTGCGGGGCCTCTCTTACCTGCATTCCAAGGCCATCATACACCGCGACCTGAAACCGCAGAATATCCTGCTTTCAAATTATGAAGGAGAGTTGATCCCTAAGATCAGTGATTTTGGTATCAGTAAAACGATCTCTGCCGAAGACAGGTCTTCATCTGTGGTAATGGGCACCATTGAGTACATGGCCCCGGAGCAATTCAATCCAAACCGTTATGGTATCAATGGCCGCATCGCTACCAATCTCGACCTGTGGAGTTTTGGAATTTTGACCTATGAAGTGATCACCAAGCGTCACTTGTTTGGGGAAGGAGATATGAACAGTTCTTCAGAGCAGGTTATGAATGCGATCCTTTCCTTTAATATGCCCGACGACGTTGACAAAGTGCCCGAGCCGTTTCAATCGGTCATCAAAGCCTGCCTGGTAGCTGATGCCAACCTGCGGGTGAAAGATGCAAAAGAATTGATAGCAATGCTTCAAAAAAGAGAAGCCGATTTTATAAAACCTGCCAAAACCAATTACGAAGGAGAAACCAAACTGATCAGGAAGGTTGAAAATGTTGACATAAAACCATTGGTGCAACCCGAAGAAAAAAAATCTGTAATACAGCAGGAACAAAAAAGACCGGTTGAGATAAAACAGGATAAGCCTGTGCAGCCTGTTGCAGCTTTTTCTCAAAAAAATAAAACAATACCAGAAAATTCACCTGCTGAAAAAAAGGAAAAAAAGAAAACGCAACTCATAATAGGTAGTATCGCCTTGGTGGTTCTGCTGGCTGCAGCATTTTTTATGTTCAAGCCTGCTGCAAAGAACAGTACTGCAGGTATCAATACTGCCACAGATACAGTAGCAACAAATAATCCGAATACCTGGGCGGCAAAGATCGAACAGACAAAAAAGGAAAACCCGGGAGACGCTACCAAGATCTTTAATCTTTACCAGGATTGTGCACAGTATGATATAGCAGAATGCCAATACCAATATGGGTTACTGTTGAATGCCAACAAGCGGCAGGTTGACGGTTTTGATATGCTGACAAAGGCTGCAGCGCAGGATCATGTAAAAGCAAATTCGGAGCTGGCTTATATGTATTACGACGGCGTTAAGGGTGTTGTGGAAAAAGATATAGTTAAAGCAAGAAGCCTGTATGAAAAGGCTGCTGCTGCTGATAATTCTGTTGCTATACTCATGCTGGGCATTATGTATAAACAAGGTGTAGGTGTTACAAAGGATGTACTTAAAGCCAATAATTATTTCAGGCGGGTTGTGCAGCTTGATGATAACCCCGATGCTGTATCAAGAGCCAACCAGGAGGTAACGGGGAATTAAAACAGGATCGTGAAAATTATGTCAATATTTACAATAATGAGATCAGTTCTACTCTTGCACATTTGTTTTTTTGCTGCAATGGCAAATGCACAAACGATTCCGAAAAGTATTAATAAGCCAGTTGCCCCAAAAACACAAAAGACACCTCAAAAAGTCGTTGTAAAAAAAAGACCCTTATATATCGAAAAAAACAATGACAGTGAAAAAATCAAAAAAATTTCTAAGACTATTACAAATGAAGAGGATCAGCCTAATAAAAACCCGAAAGTAAAATATGAAGTTTTAAATACCAATGAGGGGATTTTAAGAGTTGTATTAAATAACAAATTTGGCTATGTTGATGAATTTGGGAAATCTATTACTGAAATTAAATATGATGAAACAAATGACTTTCATGAAGGATTTGCCGGGGTAAAAATATATGATAAATGGGGTTTTATTAACCGGCAGGGTGTAGAAATAACTCCTATTAAATATGATAATACAAAATACAATTGGCAGTATAAATTCATAGATGGCGTAGCTGCAGTAAGACTCAATGGTAAATGGGGTTATATTAACCAGAACGGTGTAGAAATAACTTCTATAAAATATGATGATATCGTTGACTTTGACGAAGGTTTAGCTTGTGTAATACTCAATGGTAAACATGGTTTTATTAATAAGAAAGGAGAAGAAGTAGTTCCTTTAAAATATGATTATGCTGCTTTAAGATTTGATGAAGGTATGGCTGCTGTAGGAGTCAATAAAAAAAATGGTTATATTAACCTGAAAGGCGAAGTAATAATTCCTTTAAAATATGATCATACTACTCCATTTAAAGAAGGTAAAGCCTTTGTAATATTAAATGGGAAGAGATTTTACATCAATAAGAGCGGCAATTGTATAAAAGATTGCGATTGAAATTAAATTATGACATTGAATGAACCTCTTTTTCCATTCGAAGTGGTGGATGCGGTAAGTACAAAGGAGTGCTAACGCAGCTTTTGAACAAAGGCAATAATTTAAATAAGTAAATCTTTTCTTGCTAAATATTACTGCTTCTAATAAATCTAATCAATAACATGAAAAAACAAGGTACTCTTTATATTTTTCTAGTGTTTTCAATACTGGCAAATGCTCAAACGATACCCAAAAGTATTGATAAGCCGATAAAATCTGAAGTGATAAAAACTGGGAAAGGCGAAAAGTCGACCCGTGCAATCAATAAAAGCAGAAAATTCCAACACGTATTTTCGTTTGATAATGGGGTAGTGTCAGTCACCAGGTAGATAGCCGGACTGGCCTGGGCCACAGGGCAAAGATAGCCACACTGGATTTAGGATAGTTATTTCAGAGTAAAAATCAGTGGTATTTATTGAAAATTAAAAATGCTGAACTTTTGATCACAACCAGAATGAAGTTGAATAATTAAATTTTATTTGAATAATAATGAACCAATTACTACTTGTTATTTTTATTTTTTTTGCCCCCCTGGCAAATGCACAAACCATTCCAAAAAGCATTGATGGCCCCGTTAAAAAGACAGTGGTAAAGCCCGTTAACCGGGGAAAGCCGGAAGAAGCAGTTAAAAAAAAGAAAACCCTTTCACCTTCTTTTTTTGCGAAGTTTAGTGATGGTTTAGTAACTGTGTATGATGACAAATACGGCTTTATGGATAAAGCCGGGAAATTAGTGATTGATACAAAATATGACGAGGCACATGATTTTTTAGATGGACTGGCAAAAGTTAAAATAAATGATAAGTGGGGTTTTATTGATAAAAGCGGAAAGGTCATCATCAAAATTAAATATGATGAAGCTGCTGATTATTTGGATGGATATGCAAGAGTGAAATTAAATGATAAGTGGGGTTTTATTGATAAAGAGGGGAAAGTAATAAACGAGATCAGGTTCGAAGAGGTAAGGAATTTTTCGGAGGATCTTGCCCAGGTAAAATTGAACGACAAGTGGGGCTTCCTAAACAGGGAAGGAGTAATTGTTGGAGCCATTAAATATGAAAGAACAAATCCCTGTTCGGAGGGAATGGCCAGTGTGCTATTAAATGATAAATGGGGTTTTATTGATAAAACCGGGGTAATGGTTATTAATCCTGAGTATTCATATGCCTTGTCTTTTAAAGAAGGTGTGGCAAATGTTGTTGACAAAAAATGGATATATATCGATAAATCGGGAAAGGTAGCGATAGATAATTCCCAGTATCAACAAATGTTAGAATTTTCTGAAGGATTGGCAGTTGTAAACCTGAACGGAAAATTCGGTTATCTTAACAAAGCCGGCAAAGAAGTTATACCTGCTAAATTTGAACAGGCAGGTTCGTTTTATAAAGACCTCGCTACAGTAACCCAGGATGGTAAAAAGGGCCTTATAAACAAGGCAGGAAAATTAATAACTGGTATTAAATATGATGAAATGTATCCTTTTAGTGAAGGATTGGCAGCCTTGAGATCAAATGGCAAGTGGGGATTTATTAATAAGGAAGGGAACGTTGTGATCGATACAAAGTACGAGTACGTGAATCCTTTTCACGAAGGGCTTGCTGCGGTTTATATGAATGGCAAAGAAGGATTCATTGATAAAACAGGCAAGGTGGTGATTGAAATAAAATATGATGATGTAAAAAGTTTTTCAGAAGGACTTGCAGCTGTACAGCTCAATGATAAATGGATCTTCATAGATACGGAAGGGAATGTAGTGTTTAATGTGAAGAAATAAAATGTGAAAGGGAATAAAAACTTCAACTACCATGCTAACGTAAAGCCTTTAAATTGCCTGACAAAACAAATTTCTCTTGCATCTCTATATAGAAAAACTCAATGATATTATTTCAAAACGACTGCATCCCAATGGAGCTTTGTATTTGTATACAGTTTTACGTGACGGCAAGCCAGCGAATGGCTGGAGCAGTAAAAAATATTATCCTGATGGGAAATTGGAAGAAGAAGAAAACTACAGCAATGGTTTACTGATAGAAAAAATAGGCCAAGATGAAAGCGGTGTAATTACTGTACACAAAATATGGAACAACCGCCTTAAGCAACTTATAGATAAACCACCTCCTCCCAGGCTTTCTAAGCCTAATGTAGTTACGGGCCTTTGTCATTTATGTGATTGTATCCCACAATTGGCTGCCATCAGTGAGTTTATCGGGGCCGGGTATGATGAGAATTCGCTTCCGCAATCATATGATGCCTTCAGGAAATCGGCGCAGGAAGAAGCAAAATGGACGATGACGGGTAAACAAATGAGGTTTATTATTTACCTGGAAGAATGGGAAGGATTGTTTAAATGGTGTTGTTATTGCGATACAGAAGAACTGTATTGGAAGGTAAGGGAATTTTTGAAAGGCAAGCTTTAATAAATAAAATCTACTTATGGATACAGATCCCTCACTCCAATCCTGTTAATATCCTCCTCAACATCATCGGGTATTTTATTTAATTGATGCTTTAGGATAAGATAGCCGCTTAAGGCTCCCGCTATTCCCATCAACATAATGCTGATCAAATTTGTTCTGTCAAAAATTATGAATCCTGCAATTATGCCAACGATCTCACCACCTATCCAGCTTAGCACTGTATAAATAATCCAGGTCCTTCCTTTCAATCCTTTTTTCTTTGCCAGTTTATTGATATGGATGCAGAGAAAAACAAGAATTATGATTTCGAGCATGTGTAATATTTTAAAACAATAAAAAGTATTTTGTTATACCAGGTCAATATCAAAATTCACCAACTGCACAAATTCGCTTAGCCTTGCATCAATATCTGCTTTAGTAATTTCCTTCAGTCTTTCCGGTCCAAATTTTTCAACACAAAAACTGGCCATGGCACTTCCTACAATAATGGCTGTTTTCATATTCTCAAAACTGATGTCTTTTGTTTTTGCAAGATGGCCTATAAAGCCCCCCGCAAAGGTATCACCTGCGCCTGTTGGGTCAAATACCTCTTCAAGCGGCAGGGCCGGTGCAAAGAAAACATGATTCTCATGAAATAATAATGCCCCATGTTCACCTTTCTTAATAATTAAAAACCCAGGGCCCATCTGCATAATTTTACGGGCTGCTTTTACTAAAGAAAGTTCTCCGCTTAACTGTCTTGCTTCTGCATCATTTACCAACAACACATCTACTTTCTTTAATACTTCCTTCAGGTCATCCATAGCAATATCCATCCAGAAATTCATGGTATCCATTACAATCAGTTTTGGGCGAACCTTTAACTGATTTATCACACTCAATTGTAACTTAGGCATCAGGTTGCCCAGCATTAAAAACTCTGCGCCCTGGTAAGATTCTGGTACAATAGGATTAAAATCTTCCAGCACATTCAGGTCGGTGATCAATGTATCACGGCTGTTCATATCCATATGATACTTACCACTCCAGAAAAAAGATTTTTTATCTTTTACAATTTCCACGCCCTCTAAGCTCACACCACGTTTTTTTAATTCATTCATTTCTTCCTGCGGAAAATCATAACCCACAATGGAGATCTGCTGAATAGGGCTTGTAAAATTGCTGGCTGCATAAGCAACATAAGTACCCGAGCCACCTATGATCTGATCTACTTTTCCAAAAGGAGTTTCAATAGCATCAAAGGCCATGGTACCAACACATATAACTGACATAAGCTGAATTTGTAATGTTTAATTAAAGCAGCAAAAGTAATTGATTAAAATGATTTCGGTAAGTTGCGGCTGTTATTGCTAAGGCTAATTTTAAAAGGGGTGTCAGGCTGAGCCTGTCGAAGCCGATATAATTGGGGGTATCCTGCTTTCGACAAGCTCCCCCGAAATAATCGGGACAGGCGGGCTGACAGCTTTCAAATTAAAGAATTCAAACTGAACACTATTGATCATTATTGAGTCTTTATTAAAAAAATAAAAATTGTTAATACAGTTACATCCCGATAATCCACAGCCAAGATTGGTTAAGCAGTTGACGGAGTGCCTGAAAGACGGAGGAGTAATTGTATATCCTACCGATACTATTTATGGCCTGGGCTGTGATATTAACCAGCATAAGGCCGTGGAACGCATCTGTAAAATAAAAAATGTTGACCCACAAAAAGCGCAACTCTCTTTTATTTGCCGCGACCTTAGCCACTTAAGTGATTATACAAAACCAATTGATACACCGCTTTACCGCATGCTTAAAAGATATTTACCAGGGCCTTACACTTTTATATTACCAGCCAGTAAGCAAGTACCCAAAATTTTGCAGAGCAAAAAATCTACTGTGGGTATACGGGTACCGGATAATATTATTTGCCAATATATTTTAGATGAACTGGGCAATCCTATCTTAAGCGCTTCTTTGCCGGGAGACATGGTAGAAGAATATACAGATCCCGAAGTGATCTATGAGAATTTTGGAGATAAGGTAGATTTTGTTATTGATGGGGGTATAGGAAATATAGTACCATCTACGGTAGTGGATTGTACAACCGATGAGTGGACCATCATCAGGCAGGGCAAAGGCGAATTTATTTTTGAATGATTAGTTTACAAATCTGGTACCCGAAAGGATATTAAAACTTTTGCGGTGATGACAGCACAGTCCATACTGTTCAATAGCATTGCGGTGCGTTGCAGTTCCATAGCCCTTATTGGTATCCCAGGCATAATGCGGAAAAGAGGCGTGGAGGTTTTGCATAAATTCATCCCGGTATGTTTTAGCTAAAATGCTGGCTGCCGCAATGGAAGCATATTTACCATCTCCCTGCACAATGCATTGATGCGGAATTTTTTTATACGGCTTAAAGCGGTTTCCGTCGATCAATAAAAACTCAGGTGTGGTCTTTAATTTTTTTAAGGAGAGATGCATCGCAGTAAAACTGGCCTGTAGAATATTTATCCTGTCAATTGTATCGTTATCAACAGAGGCCACGGCAAATCCGATACTTTCTTTTTCAATGATGGGCCTCAGCAGGTCTCTTTGTTTTTCATTCAACTGCTTGCTGTCATTCAATAACGGGTGATGAAAATCCTTTGGCAAAATAACTGCTGCAGCAAATACAGGGCCAGCATAGCATCCACGGCCTGCTTCATCCAGGCCAGCTTCTGTTAAATGATTATGTAAATAAGGAGTTAGCATCTTTATAAGAACAAATATCTGTCAAAACACTTAAAAACAATTCCTTTTTAAAAACAACTTTTGCTGCAGTAAATTTGTGCCTTAATGGATACAGTAAAACAAATACGTTCGCAACGGCAGATCGCCATTTGGCTTTTGATAGGTGTGGGCATGATCATTATTCAGGTGTTGATAGGAGGCATAACCCGCTTAACCGAATCGGGTCTTTCTATTACTGAATGGAAACCCATTACCGGAACATTACCTCCCCTTAATGATGCTGCATGGCAGGCAGAATTTGATAAATACAAAGTAACTGACCAGTTCAAGTATGTGCACCAGAATTTTACTTTATCTGAATTCAAATCCATCTTCTTCTGGGAATGGCTGCACCGGGTGTGGGCCAGGCTGATGGGGTTAGTATTTTTATTTGGCTTTATTTATTTTTTGGTAAAAAAGAAATTCGATAAGGGAATGATAAAGCCCATGATCATCCTGTTCATTCTCGGAGGGCTGCAGGGTTTTATTGGATGGATCATGGTTAAAAGCGGTCTGGTACCTGAAAAATATTTTGTAGGGCATGTAGAACTTACCACTCATTTTATTGCTGCCCTTGGATTGCTTTGTTATACTTTATGGTTTGCATTAAATCTATTGGTAAAAGAAGAGCAGATCGTTATTCATCCAAAACTTAAAAACTTATTGCTGCTGATAACAACTGTATTAATTTTTCAACTGGTATACGGCGGTTTCATGGCAGGACTTCGGGCTGCTGCTACAGCACCCACCTGGCCTGATATCAATGGAAGCATGATGCCCGCTACTATGTGGGAGCTTTCACCATTTTCAAAAAACCTGGTGGCTAATCCCATTACCATACATTTCATACATAGGGGATTGGCTTACCTGCTTGTTGTAATGATAGGTATTTGGTGGTTCAAATCAAGATCTGTGATAAATAATAAATTATTCAGCAGGCTGAGTATTATGCTCATTGTACTGTTATTGTTGCAGGTAGTGTTGGGTATCTCTACCGTTCTGAACGCCACAATTGCCAACCGACTTGTGGTATTTGGTGTAGCACACCAGTTTGTTGCCATGATCCTACTCATGATAATGGCATGCTTAATTTTTATTGTAAGAAACAAGCGGCCGGTTTAACCAAGAGTTACATCTTTTATATATGTGCCGCAGGTAGAGGAAAAAGGTGCGGCTTGAACTTTCATTTAATAGCAAGTGAGAAAAGGGATGTGGCCAATCATTCAATAATGCTTACAATTAAGCCTCCCAAAAAAAAATAAAAGAGTTACTTCAATAGGGTTAAAGGCACAAGTAGCTTAAATGCTTTTTCAATAACTTCTATCTCGAATGTTGCTGCAGTTGCCGCAGGATCTCCATCAATATGCAGTGGTGCAAGTGTGGGATTATTAATAGTAAGTTTTTTAGTTTGAAAATAATGAATATCGTTGCGATGATATTTTTTGTCTCCGTAAATATGTACATGCCCATTGCGTATCTGTTTTAATACCGTCCATACCATCCGCAACTTACTCATTTCGTTTACTACTACAACATCCACCAGGCCATCGCAAAGGCTGGCTTGTGGGGCAATGGTAACGTTGTTGCCAAACTGGTTGCTGTTGGCAATGCTGATAAAAAAGGCGTCGGTTTTTATTGACTTACCATCTAATATTAATTCAAACGGATAAGTTTTTGCCGTAATGAAATTTTTGACAGATTGTTTTACATATGTAGCCAATCCCCTTTTTTGTTGCCGGGCAAAATCCTCCGCTACCTGTGCATCAAAGCCCAGGCCGCAAAGCATGCAGCTGAATTTATTATTAATATAAAAACTGTCGATGAATGCTGCATTACCTGCAAAGATCACTTCCAGTGCCTTATGTATCTTTTTTGGAATTTTGGCAGCAAAGGCGAGCCCGTTACCACTGCCCATAGGTATAATACCAATGTTTATAGAGATGCCTCTTATTGCATTTGCAACCTGGTTCACCGTGCCATCACCCCCGCAAATAATAACATCGGTAATTTTTTCAGTTTTTATTTTTTCAACCAGGTATTCATATTCACCTGCAGCATTTGTGTGCAGTATTTCAAACGGTATGTTTTTTTCGGAAGTTTTCTTTCGTACGATTTTCGTTAAAATATCCTTATCCCCGGTGCCGGAAATGGGGTTGATAAAATATATAAATTTCCGATCCATGAATTATTTATCTCTACTTCAAATCTTTTGTTTCATAAATATAGTTGTGACTTTCAAATTAATAAATAATCAATTAATAGTAAAGCTATTACTTGATAGCAAGTATGCCAACAAAAATCCTTTTGGAAGGCATCAACATCATTGGGTTAGCGGGGTTCATCAGCAGGTAGAGAGAAACTTTTTTTCCGGAGGTTAGTTGTTTTTTAATATTTGTCTTCGATATATCAAATAGGCCCGACCTGCTTTTTGTTTCATCTATGTTTGCACTATTTGTACCCGAAATTTCAAGAGAACATTTATATAACTCACCACCGATGTGATCGCCCTTAACCTGTAGAACAATTGATTTAAGATTCTTTAGACTACTTTTTTTAATAAGCAGCAAGGCTGTATTTCCCCCGGGTTTAATAATTGCTTCACTAACTTTTGCTTTATTAATAATTACCAGGGTTGTATCCTGGGCATTTATGATAACTGAAAACGAGAGTGAGGCTAGCATAATTAGTAGAAATTTCATGTTTTTTATTTTAAAGATTCAAAAAAGGAAGATTTACATACTGGCAAACCTGCCAGGTTTAATCATCACCATCTTATCAAGGCTCCCGCCCAGGTAAAACCGCTGCCAAATGCTGCCAGGCAAACTAAATCACCTTCTTTTATCTTCCCTTCTTCCCATGCTTCGCACAAAGCAATAGGTACCGAAGCTGCAGTTGTATTGCCGTATTTCTGAATATTATTATGTACCTGGTCGTCCCGTAATTTTAATTTTTGCTGTACAAATTGGGCTATGCGTAAATTGGCCTGGTGAGGAATAAGCATATTAATATCTGCAGAAGTTAATCCATTTGCAGCTAAGGCTTCTTCAACCACTTCCGGCATTTTTACGATGGCTTTTTTAAAAACTGCAGGGCCATCCATGTTTGGGAAATTCTGTGCTTCATCGATCATCGCATGACTCATGAACATCTGACCAATTTCAGCCTTATCAAATTGGGCTACGGGTTGTGGTACCCAATGATTGGCATGTGTGCCGGGATTATACATGGCCAATATCTCTGCACTCTCCCCATCACTGTGTAAATGGGTACTTAAAATTCCCTGTCCTCCTGAGCCTGTCGAAGGATTTGTTGGCTGCAAAACCACGGCACCTGCACCATCACCAAATATCACACTTACGTTTCTACCCCTTGTACTAAAGTCAAGCCCAAAGGAATGCTTTTCACTGCCTACTACTAAAATATTTTTGTACATGCCTGTTTTTATGAACTGGTCGGCAACAGATAATGCATATACAAAACCACTGCATTGGTTGCGTACATCTAATGCACCAATCTCTTTCATTTTTAAAGCCCGCTGTAGCAACACGCCGCATCCAGGAAAAAAATAATCAGGACTAAGGGTTGCAAAAACGATAAAGTCAATATCCTGCGCAGTGATGCCTGCTCTTTCAATGGCTATTTTAGATGCTTCTACACCCATGGTGGTAGTAGTTTCACCTGTACGGTCTGCATAACGCCTTTCTTTTATACCGGTACGTTCCTGTATCCATTCATCAGAAGTATCCATGTACTTTTTAAGATCATCGTTGGTAAAAGTATTTTTAGGAACATAGTATCCTATACCGGCAATTTTGCTTCGTTGCATGCAATCGATCATTTAGAAGAGGCAAATTACAACATACCAAGGATTTACAACTGTTTCAATTGCAACTAAGTATTTTACAGAAAGGTCAATGCTGAATTTTTACCATATTCCGTAAACAAAACTCATCATCTAATATAGGATGAATACGTGTTTTGTAATGTAGATAAACTGAATTGCGAAGTTCGCTACTGTTAAAGATCATTTTTGCAGTAAAATGTTCAGCAAGCGGAAGCAGGGACAGTTTTTCATCTTTTATTATACATTCAGCTATGTATATTCTTGCATTTATTTTAATATTGAAGAACTGCCTTCCGCCAACAGTACTCATAAATGCAGTGCCTTTTAACGAATCTGATGTAATGCGATAAAAAGGGCGTAGGTCATTAAGGTTGCCCGAGAAGGAAATATCATATTCAGTGTCTGTTTTTTTATTAAGCTGCAGGTATACAGCTTCCTCACGGCTGTTGTTTGATTTTTTTATATGAGTAACCCAGTCGCCCAACAATGCATCTTCTACATAAATACCCGGTGTTTCATCTAAATAATATGCAGAGCTGTAAGGACAGGAACACAGCGTAATGGATAAAAAAAACAATAACGATATTTCGAAAAGTTTTTTCATTACTTAAAATTAAGCTGATTTTTTGCAAAAACAAATTGTAAAACTGGTTACAGTATAATTGTATTGTTATTTGTAGATGCCACCGCAGACACTATTGCTGCTTCCTTCTAATGCAACATTTTGATTACCTGCTACAAAAAAAATTGCTTTCATGATCACTTTTTAAAAAGCAGGCCAAGCCAGCTCCCTGCTTCCATTAACCAGGCTATTCCCAAATGTGCTATTAATCCTCCCCAGATACTTTTTGTATTATAACTGATGATACCTAAAAGTAATCCACCCAAAAAGCTGCTGATGGCTTCGCCAATGGGTTTGCCAAAATGAATGCTGCAATAAAAACAAGCAACAGGTATAATACAATGCGGACCGCAAATTCTGGCCATTGATAGAATTAAAAAACCACGGAAGAAAAACTCAATACTTATAAAATCAAAGCCGTAACAAAGTTCGTAAAATATATAATGTAGCCACCGGGGCGAAAGATCAAGCTGGTCGAGCACTTTTGCTTTAGGATACGTCTGTAAAAAATCTTCCTGTGTACTGGCCAAAGCAATGAAGGGTATCATAATGAGCAACATAATCAGGTAGGGCTTAACACTTTTTAAAGTACTGCTGCCATAAAAGGGCTGGTTATGCCTGTCTTTTAGTAACCAGATAATAAATACGGGAATTAATACTACAAATATCCGTACCACCCAGTTTAAAGAGCTTCGCCAGAATATTGCTGCATCAGCTTTCCATACCTTATCAATTAGTTGCTCATGAAAATAGAAATTTACCCGGAATGAAAAAAAGGCCGGAGACAACAGGAGAATGATCCAGAACCACTTGTTTTTATAATAAGTACAGTTATTGTAAAAAATCAATTGCAGTAAAAAGGCTGAGGCAAATGGAATGAAATATAGAAGATAGTAACCAACAAAAGCGCCTGATCTCGTTTTGCCTTCAGTAAGCAGTCTTTCTAAACCATGCCAGTAATTTAAATAAATATAAAAACCCAGTAAGCATGCAATTACAAAAAAATAACTCAACTTAAATTCTTTGCGATAGAATTCCTGTAGGTATTTAAAAATCGCTGACAAATGATTGTATACTTTATTTCGGATTATTTAAAGTACTCCAGAGCAGGTCTTTTAGTTCAGGTAATCCCTGTCCGGTAACTGATGAAATAAAAACATGGGGAATTTTTTTTGGCAGCTCTTTTTGTATAGCAGATTTCAATTCATCATCCAGCATATCTGATTTGCTGATGGCGATCACAAAATCCTTCTGCAGCATTTCGGGGTTATACTGTTCCAGCTCATTGTGTAAAATTTCAAATTCTGCTTTATGATCTTTACTGTCCGCAGGTATTAAAAAAAGCAAAACAGAGTTACGTTCAATATGCCTCAGAAACCTGTGCCCAAGACCTTTTCCTTCTGCGGCTCCTTCAATAATGCCCGGCAGGTCGGCAATACAAAAACTTTTTGCATCCCTGTATTCAACCATACCCAATTGAGGAACCAGAGTAGTAAATGCGTAGTCAGCTATTTTTGGTTTAGCGGCTGTTATGCTGCTTAATAAAGTTGATTTGCCGGCATTTGGAAAGCCAACTAAACCAACATCAGCCAAAACTTTCAGTTCTAAAACTTTAACGCCTTCTATGCCGGGTTCTCCGGGTTGTGCATATTCAGGTGTTTGATTGGTAGAAGTTTTAAAATTGCTATTACCCAATCCGCCACGCCCGCCTTTTACTAAAATAACCTCCTGTCCGTCTTCTAATATTTCAGCTTCTTTTTCACCGGTTTCTTCATTCCGTGCTATGGTACCAAGCGGAACTTCAATGATGATATCTTTACCCGTTTTGCCACTGGAATTATTTTTGCTGCCATTCTCTCCATCTTCGGCTAAAACATTTTTATAATAACGCAAATGCAATAATGTCCATAACTGGGTATTGCCTTTTAAAATAATGTGAGCACCACGGCCACCGTCTCCACCATCAGGACCGCCCATTGCCGTTAATTTATTACGCATAAAGTGCTTACTACCGGCACCACCATGCCCGCTGCGGCAAAATATCTTAATCTGGTCTACAAAGTTTGATTTTTCCATTATTGGCAAAGGTCTGTAAATTTTAAGGATTAACAGTTGTTAACGGCATTTTATACTTTAAATAAATCAATAACCTGCAAATGGTATTACTTTTGTAACAGTTAGTATAAATATTACTCATGATAAAATTATTGATGTTACCTGTGTTCATTATGTTGAGTTGCGGTTCCGTAAAATCTAATCGATCTACTGCAAATACGGATTCTGTCCTGGTGCAGCCTGCAAACCCTTCAACCGGATCAGTGGAGAATGAGAATGATAATAATACAAATGAGGTATACGATATTTCAGCACTTCCCCGCTGCATAAAAAATAAAATCGATTCTTTTAAACTGAAAGCTGCACACGAAAGGCCACAAAGTGTGGTGCAATATACCTACAAGAGGAAAAAAGTTTATTATGTAGTAATGCCATGTTGCGATTTTTTTAACGAGGTATACGATGCAAAATGCAACTACCTGGGGGCGCCCGACGGCGGCTTTACGGGGAAGGGGGATGGTAAAATACCCGATTTTGTTGCAGAAGCAAAAAATGAAAAATTGATCTGGAAAGCGCCTAAGTAATTATTTTTTTTCGTTCCAGGTTTTATAATGTAAAGATTGAGGTTGGAGATTATCAGGAACAGACCTGAGCGGTTCACACACTGTCCAGCTCTCAAACATAGCTTTTGGTAATTGCTGGTATAAAGCTGTTCCTTCATTTTTCCAGCTGATCATTTCATCAGTTACTTCTTTAATTTTTTTTGCAGGATTACCTACAATCAAACTTCTGTTCTCAAAAACTTCGTCGGCTTTAATAAAACTTAAAGCACCAACAATACATTCATCTCCCAGCATCACGTTATCCATGATTACTGCATTCATACCTATTAAACAATTGCGGCCAATGGTTGATCCATGTATGATGGCGCCATGTCCAATATGAGCACCTGATTTTAAAAATACTTTTACTCCCGGAAACATATGAATGGTGCAATTTTCCTGCACATTACATCCATCTTCAATAATGATCTGTCCCCAATCTCCACGAATGGCAGCGCCAGGCCCGATATAGCAATCTTTGCCGATAATTACATTGCCTGTAATTGCTGCTTGGGGATGGATGAATGATGATTCATGTATAACCGGCTTATAACCCTGGAATTCGTAGATCATATCAATGTTTTGTTTGTACGAAAACAAGTACCCTTAAATAGTGCAACAACATGGTCACGTTGATTTTTTATAGTGATATGATAAAGTCCGGTTGATCTTCCGTTGTGCAGCTCCGTTGCTTCCGCGATCAATACATCCCCAACATGCACTGGTTTTGTAAAATTGATAGATGTGTCTAATGCAACAGATAAATTATTCCGGTTGTTGCACGCAAAAGCAAACGCACTATCTGATAAAGAAAAAGCAATACCGCCATGCACAATACCAAATCCGTTTATCATTTCTTTACGAACGCTCATTTGTATTTTACTATAGCCTTCTTTTACATCAAGTACCTCAATACCCAGCCACTGGCTGAAGAGATCATGCTTCATCATGTGGGTTACCACCTGATGCGCCAATTCATCTTTATTTACATTCATGATGTTTTAGGTAAAGATAAATCCTCTTTTGAACTATAGTATAATAAAGGGCGCAAGTATTTTATACAGAACTGCTGATTTTACAAAGCAGATTTTATAACAGCAGCAAGCATAGTGGCCCATTTTTTATATTCTTTGCCTGAAGGATGCAATCCATCTCCAGCCAGTAAAGAACGGTCGGTTAACGCCATCCGGGTTGATGGGGTAATGTCAATATAATGTACAGCATTTGCTAATGAGATTTGTTTATTGATCACGTTAAAAGAATCAATTTGCTTTCTGATCAAAGCGGTATCCATTCCATTCGCAAATGGCGTAACACTCCAATCGGGTATTGACAAAACGGCCACTCTTGAAGGCCTGTTACCTGCATACCGGATGGCAATGTTCAGCAGATTGGTGAACTCTGTGCTATACTCTGCCTGACTGCGGCCCTGGTATTGGTTATTAACTCCAATAAGCAGACTTACAAAATCGTAAGTCGATCTCTTTGGAGGAACACTATTAATACTGCTTAATAAATTGCCGGTCGTCCAGCCTGTAACAGCAATATATTCGGGTGTTGAAAAACGTATGCCGTTATTATTTAGTAACATGCTTACCGTTTGTGCAGGAAACCTTTCTTGTGCTGCAACTGATTCACCAATAGTATAAGAATCTCCTAAAGCCAGGTAGGTTTTATTTAGTGTGTCATTTAAAGGCATGGATGAAGCGCCGGCATTGTTTTGTTTTGTACAGCCGCTCATCAACTGAAGAAAAGAAATAATAAGAGGTAAAAAAAATAATTTCTGCATACTTCTTACAAACGCATTATCAGCACTAAGAGTTTGTTAAAAGCAGTTAATTTCCTGTAAACCCGGGATTTCTTTTTTCCAGGAAAGAATTTATACCTTCTGCATAGTCAGAAGTTAGGGCAGCTTTTTGTTGGTATTCATCTTCCATTGATAATTGGTCTTCCCAACTGTTTGCAAAAGATTGATTTAGCAGATGCTTGGTATAGGCCAGTCCTTTAGTAGGCATTTGTGAAAGTGTTTGTCCTATTTTTTTACTTTCTTCTTCAAAAAGATCATCGGCAAATACTTTATAGATCATGCCCAATTTTTCTGCATCTGCAGCAGTTACTTTGTCGCCCATCATCATCAAGGCACTTGCTTTTTGCCAGCCAATTAAACGGGGTAATGTAAACGTTCCGCCGCTGTCGGGTATCAATCCGATTTTGCCGAATGCCTGTAAAAAAGATGCTGATGTGGTTGCAACTACTACATCACAACATAAAGCAATATTAGCACCGGCACCAGCGGCTACGCCATTAATAGCCGCTACCACAGGCTTAGGGATATTCCTTATACGTTTTACAATAGGGTTATAATGTTCTGCCAGTATCTGTGCTATCTCAATTTTGTTTTCACCAACTAGCTCGCTGATATCCTGGCCTGCACAAAATGCTTTGCCGGCACCTGTAATATAAACAGCTCTTACTTCAGGTAAGGAAGCAGCTTCATCAAGTTTGTTCTGCAGCAGCAAGGCCATTTCCCGGTTAAAAGCATTAAATTTTTCCGGGCGGTTCAGCGTTATATACGCAACAGCATTTTTTATTTCAAATAGAATAGAAGACATCTGTAGTTTTTTTAATCATTAGAAAAGACAGCTTATACCTCAAAACTTTTTACATTCTTATGATCCAATAAGAACTGGCTTACAAGGTCATAATTTCGGTTGGGAGAACTTATCCTGTACACATAAATAGCATCGTTATCCTCTTTGGTGATCTTCATACGTTTGAAAGAAAGATCATGAGTCCTGAAAAATTCTTCAAGCTCCGAATTAAAATTGCTGTCGGAGTTTGTAGTACGTATCCTGTAATCTTTAACCTTATGGAATCTGTTAATGATACGGTGTACAGGCTCCAGCACAAAAAGGGTTATCACCACCATACCCGATACAACAATGGCCAGGGGATAATTATGATACCCAATAGCCATACCCAGTGCTGCAGTAACCCATATTAATGCAGCTGTAGTTAACCCGTTTACAGTGATACCTTCTTTGAATATTACTCCTGCACCTATAAAGCCAATGCCGGTCACAATATTGCTGGCGATCCTGTCTGTAGTATCACCGCCGATCTCCCGGGAGATGATTGTATATAAGCAGGAGCCAACGCAGATCAATATCATGGTTCTGAAACCTGCAGGCTTGCTCCTGAATTCCCGTTCCAGACCGATGATTGCACCAATAATAAATGCGACAGAAACCTGTGCAGCTTCTTCAAAATAAATTGATAGATCCATGGTAAATATTGAATGCAATAAAGTTACGTATATTAATGGCACTTGAAATAATCGAAGGGCTCTTTACAATCATTGCATTGGTATAAAGATTTGCATGCCGTACTTCCAAATTCACTGATGAGTTTTGTATTGGTTGAATTGCATTGAGGGCATTCTATTATAAGTGCTGATGTGTTGCCTGATTTTAAATAAGGGGGTGCAATGCCATATTCCTTTAGTTTTCTTTTACCATCTTCGCTCATCCAGTCTGTGGTCCAGGCGGGTGATAATACAGAACTGATCTTAATGTTGGGATAACCATTTGCCATCAATGCAAATTTTATATTCATGGCAATCATATCCATGGCCGGGCAACCTGTATAGGTAGGCGTAATGATCACTTCAACTTCATCGCCATTTATTTTTACATCTCTTACAATTCCTAAATCAGTTATGGTAAGTACTGGTACTTCTGGGTCTGTAACCTGTTCTAAAATTTTCCATACCTGTGGGGTTGTTATGGTGGATGTTACTACCATTCGGCACCAGGATAAGTTCTTTGCAGATATTGCAGTTCGGTTAGTATGAAGCCTAAATGTTCGGTATGAATCCCTTGTTTTCCTCCTGTTTGCATAAATGCTTTTTCCGGCAGGGGTAATGTAGCTTCTTCAAAAACTGCGGTGATCTTTTTCAGCCAGTCATCTTTAAGCAGGCTTACATCTTCTCCTGTCTCAAATTCGTAATCGGCTGTAACAAACAATTCGCCGGTATATCTCCACAGTTCGTCAATAGCTTTTAACATGCGCTTACGGCTTTCTGTTGTTCCATCTCCTAATCGTATTACCCACTCACTGCTCCACCTTAGGTGATAGGTTACCTCTTTTAATGCTTTAGCAGCAATAGCAGCAAGTTGGTCATCATTGTTATTTTGTAATTTTTGGTATAGCAGGAATTGGTAAGCACTAAAGAAGAATTGGCGTAAAATGGTTTGGCCCCAATCTCCACTAGGCAACTCAACCAATAAGCCATTTTTAAATTCTCTTTCTGTTCTTAAGTAGGCCAAAGAGTCTTCTGAAGCCTCCCCAAACCCCTCCGAAGGAGGGGGTTCAGACCCTGTTGATGCACTGGTATTATTTATTAGAAGAGCTGCATACTGATAAAAGTTTCTAGACTGTCCTAAAAGATCTAAAGAAATATTTGTAATAGCAATATCCTGCTCCAGTACCGGACCATGGCCACACCATTCAGCGTTTCTCTGGGCAATAATTAAAGCATTATCTGCCAGGTGTAAAGTGTAATTAATTAATGAACTGTTCATCAGTAAGATCTTTTTCGATATTTACATGTGCCCCACTTCATCGGGCAGGTCATAAAAAGTAGGGTGACGATAAACCTTATCAACGGCAGGCTCATAGAGTTCGCCTGCCTCTTCAGGATTTGATGCGGTTATAAATTTACTTTCAACAACCCAGATGCTTACGCCTTCCTGTCTTCTTGTGTACACATCCCTTGCATTCTCAATGGCCATGGTTGCATCGGTTGCATGCAGGCTTCCTACATGCTTATGATCAAGCCCCTGTTTATTGCGAACAAAGACCTCCCACAAGGGCCAGGCCCCCCCACCCCCCAAGGGGGGATTTGAGGCACTCTTAATTTCATTACCACCCGCACTATCTTCAGGGATATCGCCGTAAAAAAATTTCTTAATTTCTATTTTCATAAAAGAGATTTAAAATAATTATGCTGCTTCTAAAGCCCCTCTTTCGGAGGCCCGCCCGGATGACCCGGTCGGACGGGGGTTTGGGGAGGCTTTTCTTTTCTCTGCATAAGCTACAGCAGCTTCTCTTACCCATGTGCCTTCATCATGTGCTTTATTTCTTGCTGCCAGGCGTTGTTTATTGCAGGGCCCGTTTCCTTTTACCACGTTCCAGAACTCATCCCAGTTTATCTCACCAAAATCGTAATGCTTCCTGTCTTCGTTCCATTTTAGTGTATCATCAGGCAAGGTCATACCTAAAACTTTTACCTGTTGTACCGCCATATCAACAAATTGCTGGCGCAATTCATCATTTGTTTTTCTTTTTATTTTCCATTTCATGCTCTGGTCGCTGTTGGTAGATTCGGAATCTTTAGGGCCAAACATCATGAGGCTGGGCCACCACCAGCGGTTTATGGCATCCTGGCACATAGCTTTTTGTTCAGCGGTTCCCCTGCTCAATACCAGTAAACTTTCAAAACCCTGGCGCTGGTGAAAACTTTCTTCTTTACAGATCCTTACCATGGCCCTTGCATACGGACCATAAGAGGTACGGCATAACATTACCTGGTTTAAGATGGCAGCACCATCAACCAGCCAGCCTACAGCACCCATATCGGCCCAGGTTAAAGTAGGGTAATTAAATATAGAAGAATATTTTGCTTTGCCAATCAAGAGATCGTTGATCATATCCTCACGTGAACTCCCTAAGGTTTCAGCGGCGGAATATAGGTATAATCCATGTCCTGCTTCATCCTGAACTTTTGCTATAAGAATGGCTTTGCGTTTTAATGAGGGTGCCCGGCTTATCCAGTTGCCTTCCGGCAACATACCTACCACTTCACTATGGGCATGCTGGCTTATCTGGCGAATATTTGTTTTGCGGTAAGCTTCCGGCATCCAGTCTTTGGGCTCTATTTTAATTTCCTTATCAATTTTACCATTAAAGATCTGTTCAAAATCAGGTACTGACATATCTGGAATTTTAGACTGTAAAATTAATAAAAAAACTAACAACTGTTAGTTAAATATCAGGGCAACTATATACAAGTTGGGACAAGGTAAATTTATTTTATTTTCTCAATAACCCATTTATCTCCTTTAAATTTTCTATGTGCAACATGCCCCTTCTTCATATCCGCTAACTCAAGAACTGAACTATCTTTCTTAATAACCTCTCCTAATGGAATAACAAGAGTGAACCCAGGAAAATCGTCAAAAAAGTGCGCACTATAAAATGCCCATGATCCGTCCCTTTTTTCATGTATAACTTCTGTGATATCTTCTTTATCCGTAAGTACAAATTCAGTAGTATAAACCGATGTTGTATCATTTTCTCTAAATGCTTTTACCTTTTGATTCGTTTTTTTTGAACAGGACATTATTAAGATAACTACCGATACCGATATTATATATTTCATATTACAAGGTAATAAAAAAGGCTGCATTAATGCAGCCTTTAACTTTTTCAATGTCTATTTTACTTTCCAATTAGAGTATTATATGTAAGCCTACCATTACTGTTTTGTAAGGCAATATCAAACCTTTCATTGTCTGCTATCTTCCGGCTGTTGTAACGGGCAGCAAATTCATCACAGTACCTTTGTAGATGCCAAGGGCTTACCTGATGAAATATACCGATAATTCCACGCTTTAACAGGCTCCAGAAGTTTTCTATACTGTTTGTATGAAAGCCGCTTTTTACATACTCTCCTTTAGAATGATCTACTATAACGTGGGTAAATTCTGTACCCTTTGACAGAAAAGCATACATAGCAAACCCGTCTGTTACCATAGTAGCCCCTTTCTCTACATGAGCGTTTACTAATTTTTGAGCGTTCTTTTTGGTAACCCAATTAGTTACCTGTACGACTACCTTTCCACCAGTTTCTACTATCCCGAAAACTGGGGTTTTTACATCACAAAATTTTAATCCGTTCTTCTTTGTACGCTTGCTTGCATGTTTGTTGATCTCTTTACCTCCTACATAGGTTTCATCAATTTGAACTTCTTTAGTCAGCATTTTCGGTGCTTTATCTTTCAGCATTTCACGAACCCTATGTAAAACGAACCATGCAGTTTTTTGTGTAATTCCTAATTGACGAGAAGCCTGTAATGAACTGATACCTTTCTTTGAAGATGTACATAGGTAGATTGCAGCAAACCATGTACGCAAAGGAACTTTTGAATTTTCATAAACAGTACCTACTGTTACACTAAATTTCTTATGGCATTGCTTATCCCTACATTTAAACCCCCTGTTTGTACGGTATGGGTTTATTACACCACAGAAAGGACAAGCAAGGGTATCTCCCCAACGCTGTTGTTCCAGATATGCTTTACAAGTTTCTTCATCCTTGAAATAGTCCAGTAATTGTATCAGTGTTTTGAATTGTCCAGTCATCTTGTTTGCTTTAATACATCAAAGATAATAACTGTCCCCCAATCTACCTAATTTTTTAGGGGAAATTTCCCCTTTTTTTTCTTGATTATACGGAGAAAAGCTATATCTTTGGGGGAAATAGCACCCAAATGACAAAAGCAGAAAATTTTAATATCAATAATCTACTTACCAAATCCTTCGTAACCCTTGAATTGGACTTGAAAAGGGTACTGGAGGAAAAGTTAGCTGAATATGAACTCAGTAAGACTAAGGTTATTAATTTGCTTAATATTGACAAGAACTCTTTTGATGATATAATCAATGGAACAGCTAAGCAGCCCAATCTCTTTAATGTAATTAAGATCATCCGGTTTCTTGACTTGGATTTGAACGAAGCACTGCCCGCCATCCTCAAAAATCAAACTAAGGAAAATATCTCCTCTATTACTAAAGCAGAAAATGCCGCTTTTGTTGCTAAGAACTTTGATATTAAAAAACTAACCAGAGTTGGATTCTTCGACGATACCGATGATATTGGGTATTTAAAATCACGGATACTCTCGTTTTTTGGTTATGCTACTATTGAAGAATATGAAAAGAGGTTGATTGCTCCCCTATACAGCCGCACGAAAAGGACTTTTTCAGACAAAATGAAGTCTTTCTGGATTAATTCCGCATATCAGTGCTTCAAAAATATTAACAATCCAAATGAATATGACAGGGAAGCCTTTAAGGATATAATCACTAAAATAAAACCTTACAGTCAAGATATAGAGGTCGGGCTTTTTACAGTTTGCAAGGCTCTATACAATGTAGGCGTAACCGTGATAATACAAAATCATTTAACCTTAACTCAAGTAAGGGGCGGCACCTTTATAATAAATGGGAAGCCATGTATTGTAATAACTGATTTAAATAAAAAATACACCACTATATGGGAAACGCTTATTCATGAGATTTACCACGTCCTGTATGACTTAGAGGCTATAAAGTCAGCAGGGTATCATTTGACGGGAGATCCTGACCTGCTTTTGATAGAAGATAAAGCTGTTGACTTTTCAAGAGAATATTTTTGCGGGCTGGATGATTATAAATATATAAAGCCACATATCCATAATGAGTATATAGTAGAAAGATTTGCTAAGGATAAGGAAATTCATGTGTCCTTTGTTTATTCTTCTTTTAGACAGTTTGAACAGCTTCTGTATGGTAAAAACTATTACGCTGCATTCCAACAATATTTCCCCGACTACTCTATCGCTATAAAATCCCTTTCGCCTATAACATGGAAAGAGAATAGTTTGGAAGAAGTTGCAAATAATTTAAAATCAATTTTTGAAGTAAACGTATAATCATGGCAAAAAAAGTAACAAAAAAAGTAACGAAAGAGGATTTGGAAGCATTAGAACTCCTCCAAAAAACTCAACAAAAAAAGGGCAGGCAATTAAGGGTAGATATCGCTCAGGGAGATATTAAAGAAGTGAATGAAATTAAGGAGATATTAAGAGGCAATGCCGAAAATCCAGAGGAAAAGTATAATCTCTACTACAAAGGAATTGGTAGAATTTTAAAAAGATACCTCCCAAAAGGGCCAGAGTTCAAAGCAGATAGAGATTTGATATATGACGAAAAGAATATCTTCTTAAATAGGGGAAAGAAAAAATCAGATAACCCTAATGGCATAAGAAAAAGTGATGGCAGGATGACATACCAGCCTGTCATGGGTGAAATATTGGATGTAATAAGCGAGTGGGCATCAACCTCGCAAAACCCTTTTGATTTATACAATAGCTTATATGATTTAAATGATAAGCACAATTACGGTCATGAGAATTACGATAAAACGGCAAAATCCAGCATATACCAAAAGAAATTAAAAAAGGGCGATTAAGCCCTTAAAAATAAGTCGTTCGCAGCGACAGGGAATAACAGCATCAATGTATGTGCCGTGAACCTTGTAGGGCTTCGCCCTCTCATTAGGGGCTTGACTACCAGGATTCCCTTTTGTAAAGATACAAAAATTGTAAATTTGTTACTATGGCAAAGGCAATAAAGAAAAAGACAGCTAAAAAGCGGGCATCTACCTATGATGCTAAACTGGCTATTAACGGTACGTTTGAAGATGTTATAGCGATATCTGTAAAGCAGGTAGAACCAAAGAAAAAAGATGCCAAAAAATAAGCCTAAAGGGAAAAATACTTTTACTCAGGTGGAAGCATCTGAAATATTAGCTCTGTTAGCAAAGTTGCCTACTCATAAAAGAGAGAACCAAAAAAGAGTAAGGGACCTGCGCAAAAAACTATCCTTTTATATTTCAGATTTTACAGAGGGCAAAGGTTTCGATGCTAATGCCTTTAATTATTTAGTAAGCACTGGAGATATTAAGATCATTTAACCCTTGTCCCAAGATGTATATAGTTGCCAATATCAGCCGCTATCACGTAGGTCATTTTATATCAAAATCAACTACTACTTTCTCAGTTTTTGGATGCGATTGGCAGGTAAGGATAAATCCCTGCTCTACCTCCTCCTGTTCCAATCCCCAGTTAACTTCCATTTCTACTTCACCTTCCAGGAGTTTTGCTTTACAGGTACAGCAAACCCCGCCTTTACATGCAAAGGGAAGATCGGCTCCCTGTTTTAAAGCAGCATCCAGAATGTTCTCACTGTTATATCCCAGGTCAAAATCAAATGTTCTGCCGTCTAACTTTACAGTAATATTGCTTTTTGGTCCCAAATCATTTTCTGCTGATTGTATTTTTAATACCTGTTGCTTTTGCCCAGGAGTTGTAAATAGTTCAAAATGAATTTTCTTTTTATCAATATTCATTTCCTCTAAAAAATCTTTAACGCAAAAGATCATTTCTTCGGGACCGCAAATAAAGAATTCATCAGTATTTGTATAATCAACAAGCTTTCTTAATTCATTTAATTTAGTAGGGTCTATTCTTCCGGAATTTATTGGAGCATCTGTTTTTTCCCTGCTTAAAATATTAATGAAATTAAAACGGTTGAGATACTTGTTTTTTAATCCTTCCAGTTCTTCAAAAAAAATAATGGTGTTGCGGCCACGGTTGCCAAACACCAACGTAAAGCTGCTGGCAGGCTCGGTTTGCAAGGTTGTTTTAATAATGGAGATCACCGGTGTAATTCCACTACCTGCTACAAAGGCAAGATATTTTTTTGCATTGCTGGCTTCCAGTTTTGTATTGAATTTTCCCGTTGGAGGTAATATATCAAGCTCATCACCTGCTTTTAAAATGGTATTGGCAAAACCTGAAAAAACTCCTCCATCCACTTTTTTAACAGCAACCCTTAATTCGTTCTCAAATGGAGCTGAGCAAATAGAATACGACCTTCGTATCTCCTCGCCATTGATCTCTTTTTTGATAGTTATATTCTGCCCCTGTTCAAATAAAAACGCGTTCTTTAAATTTTCAGGTATTGTAAATGCTATAGAAACACAATCAGACGTTTCTTCTTTTACTTCTTTTACTTTCAGTTTATGAAAATGAACAGCCATATTATTTAATTATTCCGTTTAATAAATGATTTATCATATCATCTTCCAAAACCTGGCTGCTGATATTTTTTTTATGTTGTTGCCAAAATTCCAGGCCTCTTACAGCAGACAAAATGGTCAATACAGACACATAAGGGTTAACATCTTTAAATTCCTTTGCAGCTATTCCCGTTTCTATCAAAACGATCAGCCGCTTTTCGTAACCTCGCCGCTGAATAAGGAAATTGCTTAAATATGGCTCTTTTAAATGCTTCCATTCATGATTGGCAACATATACTTCATCAAAATTATTCAACATCATGCTAATATGAAAGCGGATTATATTTTCAAGAATGGTAACGCTTTTATCAAGGCTGGTTTCTGTTGCGTCTAAATAAGAGGTGAAAGCATTAGCCACTTTAAAACATATGGTTTGCAATAATTCACTTTTAGAACCGATATGGTTATACAGGCTTGGTGCTTCCACCCCCACCGTTTCGGCAAGTTCTCTCATAGACGTGGAGCCATAGCCTCTTTTTTTAAATAACGCTGCCGCCTTTTGGGTAATTACTTCCCTTTTAGTGGCATTTTTACCAAGCTTTATCTTAGCCATTAACCCATTTCTTACAAATCTAAGGCTTATTGGTTTTGGCGCTTCATTTGCATTACTTGATTTTCATATTGTACAATCATTACTTCAAGTTTATGCCCTATTGCTGTTATATTACAAGTGAAAAGAGCAAAACGGAAGTATATAAAAAAATAAATTATGATAATATTAAAAAATCATTACTTT
>JAYUYX010000034.1:0-2863 GCA_043752205.1 Chitinophagaceae bacterium | reverse complement strand
TTTTTTATTAAGACTTATTTGTATTCCTGATATTCAGGTCAACACCTCCCAAAGCATCTATCAAAGATTTGTATTTAGCATTTACTTCAGCGGGTTGTTCTTTATCATTTAAAGTAAGCTTGCCCTTTTTTAACTGAAGTGAAAAATTATCTTTTTCAATTAATTTATCAGCAACCAATGTATTCGTCAAATTATCTGTTGGTTGTTTTAAACCATCAGTATTTGTAGTAACAGTTAAGTTAGTAGCATTTGTGCTATCATTTTTAATGATAGAAACTTCTTTCTTCGTTTCCATTACATGCTTTGCTGATGCTGTACCATACATCGCTGCAAGGGTAGGAGCAATAACAAGGGAAACAATTGACATCAATTTGATAAGGATGTTCATAGAAGGGCCAGAGGTATCTTTAAATGGATCACCAACAGTATCTCCTGTTACAGAAGCCTTATGTGGTTCAGATTTTTTGTAGAACATTTCCCCGTTTATCTCAACACCTGTTTCAAAAGATTTTTTAGCGTTATCCCAGGCACCACCTGCATTGTTCATGAACATTCCCATTAATACACCACATACTGTAGCACCGGCTAAAAATCCACCAAGCACTTCAGGGCCAAAAGAAAATCCCACGATCAATGGAGATAATAAAGCAATCGCACCGGGCAACATCATTTTTTTAAGAGAAGCTTCGGTAGAAATAGCAACGCACTTATCATATTCAGGTTTGCCTGTACCTTCCATAATTCCCGGGATAGTGCGGAACTGCCTTCTTACTTCTTCCACCATCGCCATGGCGGCTTCACCTACTGCACGGATGGCTAATGAAGAGAAAATGAACGGGATCATACCACCAACAAATAAACCTGCTAACACAGGAGCTTTGTAAATATCAATACCATCAATACCACTGATACCAACAAAGGCTGCAAATAAAGCCAGGGCAGTTAAAGCTGCAGAAGCGATCGCAAATCCTTTACCAGTTGCTGCTGTTGTATTACCAACTGCATCAAGGATATCTGTTTTTTCACGAACATCTTTTGGTAACTCACTCATTTCGGCAATACCACCTGCATTATCTGCAATAGGGCCGAAGGCATCAATTGCTAACTGCATAGCTGTTGTTGCCATCATACCTGCTGCAGCAATTGCAACACCATATAAACCGGCACACCAGAAACTCATATAAATACCAGATGCTAAAACTAAAATTGGTAAAAAAGTACTTTCCATACCCATTGCTAAACCGGCAATGATATTGGTAGCATGGCCTGTACCTGACTGACGGATGATGGATTTAACCGGGCGCTTACCCATAGCAGTGTAATACTCGGTGATCATGCTCATTAAAGTACCTACTATCAAACCAACCATAATGGCACCAAATACACCGTCCTTGGTAAACTCATGGCCACGTAAGGTCATGGTTTCGGGCATTAAAAAATTAACCAGGAAGTAAGATGCAACTGCTGTTAAAACAATTGAACCCCAGTTACCCATATTTAAAGCGTTCTGTACTTTTTGTGTGCTTAAACCTGCGCTTTCGCTGATGCGTACAAACCAGGTTCCTACAATAGAAAATATAATACCCATTGCTGCTATCAGCATTGGTAACAGGATAGGGGACATGCCACCGAAATTATCAGTAAGTGCATTTGTTTCCCTGCCTAATACCATGGTTGCTAAAACAGTTGCTACATAAGAACCGAAAAGATCGGCGCCCATACCGGCAACATCACCCACATTATCACCCACATTATCTGCAATGGTTGCAGGGTTACGTGGATCATCTTCCGGAATTCCTGCTTCTACTTTACCTACAAGATCAGCACCTACGTCGGCAGCCTTGGTATAGATACCACCACCCACACGTGCAAACAGCGCAATTGACTCCGCACCTAAAGAAAAGCCGGTCAATATTTCTATGGTACGCTCCATCTCGTGGCTGTCAACAGCCGCATGGGGAGCGAAGATCATTTTTAATACAATGAATAAACCACCTAAACCAAGTACGGCTAAACCGGCAACACCCAATCCCATTACACTACCACCGGTAAATGAAACTTTTAGTGCTTTTGATAAGCTGGTACGGGCTGCCTGTGCTGTACGCACATTGGCCTTAGTGGCTACTTTCATACCGATAAAACCGGCAAGTGCACTAAAGAAAGCACCAATAACAAATGCAATGGCAATACTCCAGTGACTGTTAGAATTGGTGTAACCCATCACGCCTAATAATAAAGCGCCGATGATCACGAAATAAGTGAGGATCTTATACTCGGCTTTTAAGAAAGCCATTGCACCTTCAGCAATATAAGTGCTGATCTCTTTCATGCGCTCGTTACCGGCATCCTGTTTTGATACCCATGCAAACTTTATAAAAGTGTATAAAAGGCCTACAATGCCCATTGCCGGAATAACATAGATCAAATTGTTCATAAGTAATAGTTGTTCTGAATTTTGGACGGCAAAAATAGGGTAAAAGGGGCAAAAACCGATAGAATGGCTTGTTTAATTGAATTAGTGCCCAGAGACTTGAGAATTTTTGAGAACTATTGACCAACTTCTTTAAAGGCTTCTCCCAAACAGTTGGCAATATCACCTGCAATCATTGATTCCTTTGAAAATTTTGAAGCTGCAATATCTCCGGCAGATCCATGTAAATACAAAGCCAGTATAGCTGATGCTAAAGAAGAATACCCCTGTGCCAGTAAACCGGTGATACAGCCTGTAAGAACATCACCACTTCCTGCTGTAGCCATACCGGCATTGCCGGTGTTGTTAAAAAAAACTTTACCATCTGGTGTACTTATAAAACTGTAGTGACCTTTTAGTACAATATAAATATTCAATTCTTTGGATTTTTGC
>JAYUYX010000033.1:0-36778 GCA_043752205.1 Chitinophagaceae bacterium | reverse complement strand
GCGGATGCTTTTTTTATAATGCTTTTTTAAAGATTATTGTTTTACCAATTTCAAAGTTTTTGGAATTTCACCTGCAGCATAGATAGTTACCTGGTAAGTTCCTTTCGGAAATAAACCTGTATTTAACATTACCTGGTTTGCCCCCGGAACCAGGTCAACTTCCTCATTACTTATCGTTCTGCCGGTTATATCTGAAATATGAATGCTGATAGGAGACTTGTTCATTGAATTGATTTTCAATACTGCATTTTCTTCTGTTATCGGATTAGGACTTAAACTAACAATTTCAAATGCACCTGTTTTTAATTTAAAAGAGATAGTGTTTGTGAAATATGATTTATCATCCGGGTCAATAATTTTTATCTTGTAATAGTTCATGCCACTCAAAGGCGATTCATCAGTATAATCAAACGGCTGGCTACACCTTAACTGATCTGCATGTATTGTAGCGATTGAAACAAAATGCATCCCATCCCCGCTGCGCTGTATTTCAAAAATTGCTTTGGTAGATGTACAATTAACTTTCCAGTTTAATACATGCTTGTTATTAACCTGTGCTCCCTTAAAATATTCAAGTGCAATTGGAAGTACACCCACCGGGGCACTTGTAATATAAAAACCCGAGAAGCCTGTTACCGGAACAGTTACTTCCCACCAACTGCGTGTTGCATTCCATATTACTGTAAAGCCGCTGGTAGCAGTTGTAAAATCCTGTGTTGATCCGGTGTAATTACCAGGGTTGGTTCCTGTTCCATGAAACTGTCTTAGAACAAGATTGCTTATACCAGTAGCATCTGCCGCTCCTGTTGGTAATGCCCTGTGCCCGCTATCAGTAGCTTTTGTATTAAACTCATTAAATTCCGCCTGCGGGTAATACAAGGTAATATTAGCAGTAGATGTAGCCGGGTTAAGCAACGGTTCAATATCATATTTTCTGGCAGCATACAAAGTAGCTGTTCCTCTTTTTGTAGAACCGGTTGCTAATTGTATACAGGTATTTATGGAGTTTGTAACTGGCGATGCACCCGCAGGTAAAATTGAAGCAATCAAATTACAATTACCATCACGGTAGCTTGTTCCACCTGACGATACACTTATGTTCTGGCAGATCTGTACACCTCCCGCAACTGCAGCCAAAGTATACGATGCCGGATCTACTGTTACCGTAACTGTTGTATTACCCGTAAATCCATTTGATGGGTTTACTCCACTAATAGTATAGGTGGTTGTACTTGCTGGCGAAGCAATAACTGTTGCACCGGTTGTTGTATTTAAACCGGTTGTCGGCGACCAGGTAAAATTTATAGCATCGGGCGTAAACCTATATGCATCCGGCATGCCTGTCCAGGTTGTTGTATTATTTCTGCCGGTAGAAACATTAGCCACAGTACCGTTGCTGTTTTCTATACCCTGTGCTTTAGGTTCGGTTGTATTGGTACAGTTAGTTGTATGAATTTCTACAACATTGGTGGTTTCATATAAAATAACCTGTACACCTGCAGTAGCAGAGCCTGAAAAGAATTTGATGTTGCTGTAATCAATTACAAATTTCCTGTTAGGTGCAGTACCTACTTCAAAATATTGAAGAATTGCGGGGTTGGATGCACCTGCAAAAGTGAGGTCAGAAGAAATTGCATGTATAACATTATTGGGTACAGCAGCATTGGGTAAGCTTACGCCATATCCTGTTGCAGTTGAATTGGTAGTTCCTAAACCAACCCATCCATTTGTACTGATGTTTACCGCATTAAATGTATTGCCATAAAAACGAAAAGTAAATGGTATTGTAATATTATCCCACCTTCCATCATCAAGTGTTCCAAAACTTACCGGTTCAATGATAGCATTGATCTGGTCTACAAGAATTGTAGTTGAATACAATGTGGGGTCGTAAGGATTATTCGATACAGAAGTAGCTGTATAACTAACAGGCGTTGCAGATGCTGTTAGTGAAACAGAATTGCCAAAACAAATAGTGGCGCTAGCAGGATTGCTTGTAACTGTAAGTTGGGCGTAACCTGAATTCATGACGCAAAGCAGTAGCAACAGAAGGGTAAAGATTTTCATATTGGATAAGGATTTTCTAAACAAACGTAATTGGTAAAAAAAATATTGCAAACAATATGATTTTAAAAAATCAATTGAAATTTTCGTAATAATATTTCTAAAAAAGAGTTTAGTTATACCTACAGATCATTTTTTTCAGAGCTAAAGCCCTGATTGGACATATATTTTAATGTGAGCTGTAGTAAAACTACAACGTATTTTTTCATTGAAACATAGTAAAAAAATGTCTGAAAACGCTGTAATAAAAAGAATTTTTTTGTTAAACTTTGTAGTGGTACAAAAGAGTAAAGCAATTTATTAGTGCCATAAAATCCAATTCCGAATGAAGAAAGAGTTGTACCTATTTGCGACAATTTTATTATTTTATCAAACTAATTTTGCGCAGGAAATTTATCACCGGCAATTAAGTGACCTGTTTAATTCGCCCACTTCAGAAAATTCTACCGGTAACAGCGGTACTGGATCAAATATTGATGTAGTATATTACCGGTGCGATTGGACAATTGATCCGGGTACTTCAAAAAATATTTCAGGAACTGTTACTACCTATTTTAAAACTACGGCTGCCAATGTTTCAATAATAACTTTCGATTTGAATAACCTGGTTTTTGGATCGCCGGTTGCACAATATCATGGCATTACCTGCACAAGTTCTTTTCCTTCAACAGATATTTTCAGTATAACATTACCATCCACAATTTCGGCTATTGGCACACTGGACTCTGTAAGTATTACCTATTCAGGTACACCCCCTGCTGTAAATTCACAGGAAGAAGGTTTTCAGAGAGGAGAATCGCCGGCAGGTTCAGGCAACTGGTATATTTATACTTTGTCGGAATCTTATGAAGATAAAGACTGGTGGCCCTGCAAAGCTGATATGCAGGATAAAGCAGATTCTTTGGATATTAACGTAACTGTGCCCAACACCTATTGGGTAGCAGCAAACGGAAAGTTAATAGATTCAGCTATTAATGGAGCCAACAGAACTTTTAAATATAAACACCGTTATCCCATCGCAACTTATTTGGTTGGATTAGGTATTGCAAAATATAATCGCCATCACAGAGGTGTAGTTAATATCAGCGGTAAAGATGTACCCGTTGTGTATTACACTTATCCCAACATGACCGGTTCAACTCTTACAACTGCACTCACCAGGATGGATATTTCAAAAACTGAGCTGGTTGAGTTTAGTAATAAATATGGTCCTTATCCTTTTGCAGATGAAAAGCATGGGTATTATCAACATGGCTGGGGTGGTGGTATAGAGCATCAGACCTTTTCGGGCATGAGCAGTGGCAGTATGGCAAGCTGGTCAGTTATTGCACACGAAGTGGCACACCAGTGGTTTGGTAATAAAGTAACTTTTGCTACCTGGAATCACTTATGGCTTGCAGAAGGTTTTGCAAAATATTCAGAGGCATTAGCTGCTGAATTAATTCCTGCCATTGGTGTAACAGCAGCTTCTCATTTGTCTGGCATAAAGACAACTGCACGTGCCACAAATACTACACCTGTTTTGTTAAGTGCCGCAAGCATTGCAAACTCAAATACGATCTGGACAACAAGTAATGATAATGCCATTTATCAACGTGGTGCAATGGTCGTATCTATGTTAAGGGCGATGATGGGTGATACAAAATTTTTCCAGGGATGCAGGGATTACCTGAATGATCCTTTGTTAGCTTACAAATCGGCAGTAACTGCGGACCTGCAACGAAATATGGAAAACCAGCTTGCTGGCGTAAACCTTACACCGTTTTTTGATGCCTGGGTAAATGGTACCGGAAGAACTGATTATACAGGTAACTATTATATTTCCGGCAATACGATTCAATTTGATCTTAATCAAACCCGTAATCCGGTTGGCAATCCTTTTATGCCAATGCCGGTAGTTATTAAAATACGGAATGCTGCAAGTACCCTCGATACCAGTATAGTAATTTATCATTATTCAACTACCCAGTTGGGATACGCTGGTAGCATTTATGGAGTTGGTGGTGCAGGAAATAATTATATTACTTACACACTTTCATTTACCCCTGCTGCTGCTACTATTGACCCTGATAATAAAACAATGGCAATTGGTACTTTGACATTAGTCGGCACTCCACTGGATATAAAAATTATAAATTTTACTGCTAACAAGATTGTGTCAGGTAACCAGGTAAATCTTTCACTGGCATATACTGAACCGGTTGAAAAAGTGATTTTATTAAAAAGTTCTAACGGAAGCGATTTCACCGAAGCGGGCTTAATGACATTGACAAATTCATCAGCAACGGTTAACAATTACCAGCTTAAAGATGCATTGCCTTTTTCTGCTGCAACTTTTTACAGGGCTAAAATTTATACAGCAGGCAAAGAAGAATATTCATCAATTGTAAAAGTTCAGCAATCAGAAAATAAGGGTTTGAATGTATCGCCTAATCCGGCAACCGATGTAATAAACATCAGCTTTAATAATTCCAACAGAGAAAAAATAACTGTTCGTGTTATCAATGCAGAAGGAAAGGTTGTGATTGAATCAACAACAACCAATGATTTTATACATTTTGATATAAGTAATTTACCGGCAGGTATCTATGTGGCACAGGCAGTAAAAGCAGGGCAGGCAACAGATACCCATAAGTTTATTATAAGTCATTAATACTTTGGCATAATATCCTTTGTTTAAAACGTACCACTATGAGAAAATTTTTATTCTCGTTATTAAGTTTACTGTTTATTGCACAAACTGCATTGGCACAACCTGCCACTTTCAGTAATCCTTTGGGTATAGGGAGAAATAACTGTGCACAATCTGGTGGTGTGGATTCTCTTTATTATCTAAATTATACATCACCAAACTTATCAAATTCCTCAACACCCATAACAGGCTGCAGGCCGGTTTTAAGAACAAACTTTGCTCCACTATCGGGATATTCTAGTAAACCTTTCTCGATCTTTAATGCAAGTATAGCTTTTAATCCTGCAGATCAGATGATATATTATGTATGGACAGATTACAATATAGCTGCTCCCTATAAATCTTATATATGGAGATGGAATCCTACCACCTGCCCCATGCCCGCTGCACCAGGGCTTGATACTTTACGCACTTTTAATACTGATATCGGGGGTATAACCTTTGATGCAAACGGCTTAGCGTGGCAGTTAGAATTTATTGGGTCTGCACCATATAAAGCATTGTTAAGGCAGGTAAATTTTGCAACAGGCGCAGTTGGTGTTCCGGACACTTTAGACCTTACAGGCGGCAAACAACTGTGGAATGTAGGTACAGGTGATATTACTTTAACCTCAAGCGGCCAGATGTATTTTGTATTCAATAATAAATTATTCACTCCAGATTATGGTAGCGCAGGAGGGCCTACCAAACATATAAAGTGCACTTATATAGATACAGTTTTGTTGCCTTCCGGAAAAACCGGCTTACCCGGCTTAGCTTTTGGCAGTGGTGATCTTATAGCATCCTATAGCCCTGGTGCTGGTTGTATTTTTAAAAAAATTGACCCGATTACGGGTGATACAGCAAGTATAACGTATACCTATGCTTCTGCCAAAGGTATCTATGCTACTGATATGACGCAGATCAATTCAGGTATCGGTCCCGCTAAAAAATTAATATCTGCAACATATACAGGAACGCCCGGGCAGTATAATGTTGTATATGATGTGTATACCCGTAATTATGGAAATGTGGGTTTAACAAATGTGCAGGTTACAGACAATCTTACTTCGGTAAATGGGGCTGGTAATCTTTCCAATGTAACAGCTGTACTCACCAGTAACCCGGCGGGTGTTACCCTTAACCCGGCATTTAATGGCAATTCCGATATCAACTTACTGGCGGCAGGCCAGGCGTTACCCTGCTACCCGGTAGCCAATAATAATTTTACTATCCGTATTTCATGCAGGTTCTCCAATCTTTCGACTGGGATTGTTTATAATAACAGTGCTATTGCTACGGCTAATGGATTTAAAAATGTTGCATTAAGAGATTCATCAACCAACGGCTCCAATCCCGATCTAAACCAGAATGATAAAACTGATGATGTAGGAGAAGGCCAGCCAACGCCTTTTGTAATATTATTAATACCTATCACACCTCCGTGTGCTGTACTTGATACTACTATATATTTCCAGGATTTTGGCAATGGCACCGGTTTAAATAATAATATTCCTCCATCAGCAACTGTTCCGTCTGCAACCAGTACATATACAGGAACTGCAACAGCGCCTTTGCCCGTAAACAGGTATACAGTTACTAATAATGCAAGCAACGGCGATCCTTCCAACTGGGTAAGTCTTACAGATCATACGGGTGGAGTAAATGGAAGAATGCTTTTAGTTAATGCAGATGCTTCTGCAAATATTATGTACCGGGATACGGTACCGGTAGGCTGCTCCAACCAGCAATACTCTGTGTCTTTTTGGGCGGCTTTTATTGGAAACAGTTCTTATCAAACCGTATGCGATGGTTTGGGCGGGTTTAAATATCCCAGGGTAACACTCAGGATTAGAGATCGTGTTACTGGCCTTACAATTACGCAATATACTTCCGATACAATAAAATTAACTTCCTGGCAGTTGCATGGTATGAAGTGGGTAATGCCTCCCGGCTATACCGATGTGATCATTGAAATATTGAATGCTGCACCCGGTGGTTGTGGAAATGATGTGTCCATAGATGATATCAGATATGGTATTTGCGATCCTGTGCCAACAGTAAGCCTCAATAATCCAGGTGGCACCTGCGTGGGTTCATCTGTTACTTTTACAGCATCATTATCCGATTCAACAATTATACCCGGTACTAAAGATTATCAATGGCAATGGTCACCTTCACCCGGCTCCGGTCCGTGGACCAATATAACCGGTGCTACCGCTGCTACCTATACGATCAACCCGGTGCTTGCAACTGATACAGGCAGGTATTATAGAGTAATAGTGGCCGCACAGGGTAATATAGGCAATCTTGCCTGCCAATATATTTCTCCGGGAGTTAGGTTAGCTGGTTTATCACTTTCTGTAGTACCGGGTTCTGCAACAAAAGATAAAAATAATATTTGCCCCGGCATATCTGTAAACCTGGGTATTACTGGTGGTTCATTAGGCACCAATGCAGTGTGGAGATGGTATACCGGCAGTTGCGGTACTACATTAGTTGGTACTGGCCCGAGCTTAACAGTTACGCCTGCCGTAACAACTACTTATTATGTAAGAGCCGAAGGTGATTGTAATACTACGGCATGTGTGCCTGTAACAGTAAACATCTCCTGCGATATTGATAAAGATAATGATGGCATACCCGATTTTGTTGAAAGCAATATGGCTGCAGCATTTTTAGATGTACCTGCAAATGGTATTATCAATGCTTACGATCCATTAACTACAGGTTATGTTGATTACAATAATGATTATGTAAATGATAATTACCAGGCCGATGGAGATGTTGATAACGATGCTGTTCTTAATTACCTGGATACTGATTTTGCGGGTAGGGTTGATATAAATACAGATGGTATTGATGACAGGTTTGATATAGATCTTGACGGTATAATAAATATGCTTGACCTGGATAGTGATAACGATGGTATAACCGATGTTGCAGAAGCTTATGGTGTAGATGTAGGTGGTAATGGTGTAATTGATAATTATGTAGATATTGATGGAGATGGTTTATCAGATAATGTTGACGTAAATCTTAATCCATTATCAGGTGCTGATAACACCGGCCTTGGCTTAGGATTGCCTAATCTTGATCTTGATGTTATGCCTAATTTCCTTGATCTGGATAGTGATAATGATGGCATACCTGATGTAATAGAAGTGCTGGGTACTGATGCCAATAATAATGGGATAATTGATGGGTTTGTTGATGCAAACACTGATGGTTTACATGATTCATATATCAATGCAACTGCATTATTACAAACCGGTGCAGATGTAACTGCCGATGGAATAGCAGACAGTTATCCAAATAAAAATAAGGATAGCGACCTAAGGCCCAATGCTTATGATATGGACAGCGATGCAGATGGTATTGTGGATGTAATTGAAGCAGGGTTGCCCGATGCTGACCTTAATGGTATTGTAGATGGATCAATAGGTACAAACGGTTGGTCAACTACCGTTTCAGCAATGCCGGCATTAAACCTCAGGAACACGGATGGCTCAGGCGATCATGATTATCTTGATATTGATTCAGATAATGATGGAATACCGGATAATATAGAAGGGCAATCAACAGCAGGTTATTTATTACCTGGTATTACAGATACCGACGGTGATGGACTGGTTAATACCTATGATAATGTAACTGGCTTTGGTGGCGCCGGCATATTTGTTTATGACCATGATGGCGATATTACACCAGATTACAGGGATACAGATACTGATGCAGATGGTCTGATTGACAGGGTAGAAGGAAATGATTTCAACCTGAATGGTATGCCTGATGACCTAGTTACTTTAACAGGGTTAGATACCGATGCTGATGGCCTTGATAACCGTTTTGATTCTTTAAATTCGGTAACAAACATCAAAGGCACATCTTACATGATGGGTAATGCAGGCTCTTTTACCGGTGATGCCACACCAGGATCACGAACAACCGTGCAAAGAACATATACTACACAACCTGACAGGGATTGGCGTTTTGTTGGGTTTGTGTTGCCCGTTAATTTCTTAAGCTTTACCGGCCTGCAATCGAGTAATAATGTTCTGCTTAGATGGACAATTATTGCAGAAAAAGAAGTTGCCTGGTTTGAAATTGAACGTAGTACAAATAATATAGATTTCATTAAAACCACTACTGTTACCCAACCTGTTTTACTGCAGGTGGCACAAAGTTTTTCGGCTAATGATGATATAACGAATGTGAACAGTGATATTATTTATTACCGATTAAAAGTAATTGGTAAAGACGGAGCAATAAAATACAGCAACATACTGGTAATAAGAAAAAATACAAATAAAACTGTAGTAACCCTTACACCAAATCCTGCCCAAAATTTTATCAGCATAAAATTTTATGCTGATAAAGATACAGAAGCATTGCTCTGGATAATAGATAACGCAGGCAAGATCATTTTAACCAATAAAGAAAAGGTTTACAAAGGGTTCAATTATATTCAACTTAATAACCTTAACAGATTCAGCAATGCTGGCTATCAACTTAAAATAATGCTGGATGGCAATACCACAGTAAAAAGTTTTGTTATACAAAATTAAATATGCATTCCCGATGTCTAAAAGCCTCTTCCACACGAAGGGGCTTTTTTTAAGTTAACTTTGCAGCCATGTACACACATAAAAAATCTCTGGGGCAACATTTTTTAAAGGATGAAGCTGTAATAAAAAAGATCATAGAAGTTTTACAGGAGAATGTTTTTACTAATTTGCTGGAGGTGGGCCCGGGTACGGGGGCATTAACCAAACACCTGATGAAACTACACAACATTGATTTTAGGGCAGTAGAGTTGGATGAAGAGAAAGTAATTTACCTGTCACAAAAATATCCCCCTTTAAAGGATCAGATCATACATCAGAGTTTCCTGGATATGGATAAACCCTTTGATGAACCCTTTACTGTTATTGGAAATTTCCCTTACAATATATCTACGCAAATATTATTTAAAATACTCGAATGGAAAGATGATGTGCCCTGCATCATTGGTATGTTTCAAAAGGAAGTGGCACAAAGGGCAGCATCAAAAGAAGGAAGTAAAGTGTATGGAGTATTGAGTGTGTTGATGCAGGCCTATTACGATGTTGAATATTTATTTGATGTAAGCAATGATTGTTTTGATCCGCCGCCAAAGGTACAGAGTGGCGTTATTCGCCTTAAAAGAAAAGCAAATACAGTAAATTATAAAAACGAAAGAGCATTTTGGGTATTGGTAAAAACTGCTTTTAACCAGCGGCGCAAAACTATGCGTAATGCTGTAAAAAGTTTATTTCCTGCCGATGTATTGCAGGATGAGATATTTTTAAAGCGTGCCGAAGCTTTAAGTGTGGAAGAGTTTGCTGAGTTAACTTTCAGGATGCAGTCGTAAAAGGGCTGTTTACTATCTGTAACATCTTCTTTCAGTTGGCATTTTTCCAATCTTTAATCAGTAATTTTACAAATCGATTGAAATTGCTTTGGCGGGTGTGCAAAGCAAAAAAATAATTGCTGAATCCTTATGTCATTTACGCTTCAGAATAAAGTACGCATTGTAACAGCCGCCGCCTTATTTGATGGGCACGATGCTGCCATTAACATCATGCGTCGTATTATGCAGGCGAAAGGTGCCGAGATCATTCACCTGGGTCATAACCGCAGCGTGGCAGAAATTGTTGAATGTGCCATTGAAGAAGATGTACAGGGTATTGCCATAACCAGCTACCAGGGAGGCCACGTAGAGTTTTTTAAATACATGAAAGACCTGCTGAATGAAAACGGCTGCGAACATATAAAAATATTTGGCGGCGGGGGTGGCACAATTCTCCCATCAGAAATAAAAGAATTACACGATTATGGAATAACCCGTATTTATAGCCCGGATGATGGAAGGCATATGGGGCTGGAAGGGATGATAGAAGATGTTGTACTTACATGCGACTTTGCACTAAACGGTAATGGAGATTACAAAACAGCTATGACGCTGGGTGAAGCAAAAGATGTGAGAAAAATTGCAAGGCAGATAACAAATGTGGAGAATGGAGTTGCCGCAAATGATAATGCTAATCAATCAACAGAAAAGAAAATTCCTGTCTTAGGAATTACAGGAACTGGTGGTGCTGGAAAAAGTAGTGTGACAGATGAAATAGTAAGAAGATTTCTAAATGGTTACCCCGATAAAACCATCGCTGTAATTTCTGTTGATCCATCAAAGAAAAAAACAGGCGGGGCACTATTGGGCGATAGGATACGGATGAATTCCATCTCTTCTCCAAGGGCTTACATGCGTAGCCTTGCTACAAGAGAAAGCGATAAAGCATTGAGCGAATATGTGCAGGAAGCCATTGATATCTGCAAAGCTGCCGATTACGATTTTATTATTTTAGAAAGTGCCGGTGTGGGGCAAAGCGATGCTTCTATTTTAGATTATGTGGATATCAGCATGTATGTGATGACACCCGAATACGGTGCAGCATCGCAACTGGAAAAAATAAATATGCTTGATTATGCCGATGTGGTTTGTGTAAATAAATTTGATAAGGCGGGAGCATTGGATGCATTACATGATGTACGCAAGCAATATAAACGTAACCATACTTTATGGACAGCAAAGGATGAAGAGCTGCCCGTCATCGGTACTATTGCTGCACAATTCAATGATGCAGGTGTGAATGAACTATTTGAAAGGCTGATGGAAAAAGTGGCAGAGAAATGCAATGTAAAATTTTCGGGAGAGATAGAACATCATGCCCATACAAAAGAAACTTTCAGCCAGTCAACTATCATTCCGCCTAAAAGAGTAAGGTACCTGGCAGAGATAGCAGAGACTGTCTCTGCTTATGATAGTTGGGTTAAAGAACAGGCTCAAATTGCCACACAACTTTATCAATTAAATGGTACGCTTTCTTTAATAAAAGAAAAGCTGGGTACAGAGTATGAGTCTAAAGTCTTAACGCTTGGGGGAGATTTAGAGGGGGCCTTACATCCGGAATGTAAAAAACTGATTGAATGCTGGCCGGATGTTGTTGAACGGTACAAAAAAGAATTTTACGAATTTAAAGTACGTGATAAAGTTATAAAGCAACCGCTTACTTATAAAAGTTTGTCAGGCACTGTACTTTCAAAAGTGATTTTACCAAAGTATAAAGACTGGGGCGATATTCTAAAATGGCAGTTGCAGGAAAATGTACCCGGCGAATTTCCTTTTACCGCAGGTGTATTTCCTTTAAAGAGAGAAGGGGAAGATCCTACAAGGATGTTTGCCGGTGAAGGAGGCCCGGAAAGAACAAACAGGCGTTTTCATTATGTAAGTATTGGCCAGCCTGCAAAGCGACTCAGCACTGCATTTGACAGTGTAACGTTGTATGGGGAAGATCCAGACTACCGCCCGGATATTTATGGTAAGGTTGGTAATAGTGGTGTAAGCATCGCCACCGTTGATGATGCAAAAAAATTATACAGTGGTTTTGATCTTTGCGATCCCAAAACATCAGTGAGTATGACCATTAATGGTCCAGCTCCTATGTTGCTGGCATTTTTTATGAATGCAGCTATAGATCAACAATGCGAAAAATATATCGTGGAAAATAACCTTAAAGATGAGATAAATAAAAAAATTGAGTCTCTGTATAAAATTGAAGGTCTTCCAAAATATATTGGTACAGATGGAAAAGAAATTGTGCCTGCAAAAGGGGAATTCGGAGGGGCATTACCAGAAGGAAATGATGGTTTAGGTTTACGCCTTTTAGGCTTAAGTGGACAGGATGTATTGCCTAAAGAAGTGTATGATCAAATTAAAGCAAAAGCTCTGGCAACCGTACGTGGCACTGTGCAGGCCGATATTTTAAAAGAAGACCAGGCACAGAACACCTGCATCTTTTCTACCGAGTTTGCGTTAAAGTTAATGGGAGATGTGCAGGAATATTTTATTAACAACGCTGTTCAGAATTTTTACAGTGTAAGTATAAGTGGGTATCATATTGCAGAAGCAGGTGCAAATCCTATTACCCAACTTGCATTTACTTTATCAAATGGGTTTACCTATGTAGAGTATTACTTAAGTCGGGGAATGAACATTAATGACTTTGCTCCAAACCTTTCTTTCTTCTTCAGCAACGGGATGGACCCTGAGTATAGTGTGATAGGCCGTGTGGCCCGCCGCATCTGGGCAAAAGCCATGAAGAATAAGTACAAAGCCAACAGCCGTTCTCAAAAATTAAAATACCATATTCAAACTTCCGGCCGCTCACTGCATGCGCAGGAAATTGATTTTAATGATATCCGAACAACATTGCAGGCGTTGTATGCTATTTACGATAACTGTAATTCTTTACACACTAACGCCTATGATGAGGCCATTACAACGCCTACCGAAGAAAGTGTTCGCAGGGCCATGGCTATCCAGCTGATCATTAACCGGGAACTGGGTACAGCCAAGAATGAAAATCCTAACCAGGGCGCATTTTTAATTGAGGAGTTAACGGATATTGTAGAAGAAGCTGTGATGGCCGAGTTTCACCGATTGACAGACAGGGGTGGTGTTTTGGGTGCCATGGAACGTATGTACCAGCGTAATAAAATTCAGGAAGAAAGTTTGTACTACGAAACTTTGAAGCACACAGGCGAATATCCGATCGTTGGTGTAAATACTTTCTTAAATAAAAAGGGCAGTCCAACAATACTGCCTACAGAAGTTATCCGCTCTACAACTGAAGAAAAAGAATTCCAGATAAAAACCCTGCAGAAATTTCACAAACGTCACGAAGCTACAAGTGCAGCCATGCTGAAAAAACTGCAGCAGGTAGCCGTTAATAATGAGAACTTATTTGCTGAGTTGATGGAAACCGTTAAATATTGTTCGCTTGGGCAGATCACCAATGCATTGTATGCAGTGGGTGGACAGTATAGGAGAAATATGTAACTGGTTAACGAGATTATCGGCCCAAAGGAATTACCAATGAAAGTTTGTATTGCCTGCTTGTGTTTGCCATACTATTCTTAAACCCGGGAATATTTATATTTTCAGCGGATGTTTTTAACTTCATTTTCCGGGCCTCACGTTTATAATCATTGGCTTTATTGGTAAAGGCAATACTGGTTAATGCCAGCCCTAATCCTACCACGGTAGCTACTGCACCTACAACAATCTCAGTTGTATATTTTTTCTCAGCCCCCTGAACATAATTGCCATTTATGTCATAATAATAATCTCCAAAGCCATCTTCTCTTTGTACAAGCCCATAGATCAATGTACCTACTCCCCCGACGGCTATTACGGGGCCTGTAGAAACCAATATGATACTTGTTGTTCTTGCCCTGCGGGATTTTTTTATGAGGTCATCATAAGCTCCCTGGTCAACTGTTTGTGCAAAGCCTGAAAAACTTAATAATAATAATGTTAAGTAGAGGAAGATAGTCTTCATATTTTCTCATTGAGTTAGGATAAAGATAAATAAATTATCCAGAATCTACAGATTGAGCATTCAAAATATTTTTTATATGCTTGCATAATAACATTTATCTCACTACCTTACCCCAAACTACTGCTAATTATCTTGTATAATTTTTCTTTATCCTAAGTAAATTGGCCGTTAGTCTCTTATTTTTCACCATAAAATTTAATTCATGAAAAAATTGTTTTTTATTCCATTGCTGGGATTATTTATTTTTAGCTGCAACAGCAAATCTGATACTGCTGCTGCAACTTCAACAGACTCAACAAAAACTACTTCATCGGGAGAACTAGCTTATGCTTATACCCTGGATGAACCCTACAGGGAGTGGCAGCCAGGCGAAAAGCAGCATGTTGTTACTGTAATGAAAAGCTTAAAGGGTTATGAAACAGGTGATATGGATGCAACAATGGCAGGATTTGGAGATAGTGTTGACATACGGTTAGATTATTTCCAAGGAAAAATGAGTAATGATAGTCTGAGAAGATTCATAGCAAATGAAAGAGCTAATTATACAAGTATGACCATAAAAATGGGCGATTGGGAATCCGTTATCTCCAAAGATAAAAAATCAGAGTATGTTACGATGTGGTACAAGCAGATATGGACGGATAAAAAAGGTAAAACTGATTCATTGGCCGTAATTGATGATGCTAAAATAGTAAACGGAAAGATTGTGGAGTTTGATGAAAAGATCCGGCACTTCCCGGCAAAAAAATAATATCATTTTCATAATAAAAAACTCCCGGTCATTTTTGAGCCGGGAGTTTTTTATTATGAATTTATCTGGTCAATTTAATTCTTCACAAAAGTATCCGGCATTCAAGATGATCTGTTCTACTTCTTTGGCTGGCATATTTTCTGAAACAACACGTAAAATATTATCTCGGTCATGCAGGTCCACATTCCATTCTTTTATATACGGATGCAGGTTTAAAGAAGGCTTTACTTTGCCGATATGTTTTGTATTGGAAAGGTTAGTTTTAAAAACAAGTATTTCCATAAAGGTAGTTTTGGGATTGTGTAAGTATAATAAAATAAGTTATTCCACTGTTGTACTTTTTGGTTCGGTTTTTTCAAATCTTGTCCAACGGCCGCCACAGCGGTTCTTCCATTCTGCTTTAAACTGTTCACGCTCTTCAGGTGTCATGTCCTTTAGTTTATCTTCCATGCGTTCTTTCCATTGGTGATGCCTGCCGCCCCATCCTTTGTTAAAACCAAATAAAATTTTGCTTAAAGCCAGTATACCCATGGCCTGAAAAAAACTAATGGTTTTCACACCTGTTACTTTAGGCAAAATGCCATTCCATAACAGCATTACAAACCAGCTGAAAAGGAATACCCCACCGATAAAGATCGGGATGAACAATATGCCCTTTTTAATTTTGTGTTCCATCTTATTCATAAACTTTATTTTAATAATTTAATAATTCATCTTTTAAGATCTGCAGGCGCTGTCTTAAATGCAATACAGCATATCTTTTACGGGTTATCAATGTAGCAACGGGGGTTACTGTTTGCAAAGCAATTTCGTTAAAGGGTATCCCTTCTATTTCATGTTGAATAAAAACTTCCCGTTGTGCCTCAGGTAATTCATCCAGGGCTGCCTGTAATTCTTCCCAAAACATGTTTCTTAGGTATTCAGTTTCAGGGTTGGAGCCAGATGGCAGCAACATTTCTTTCCAGTTAAAATTATCTCCTTCGGTTTCAGCGCTTGTAAAGATATCATCTGTCAGGGGTAGCTTATGTTTCCGGTAATTGTCGGTTATTTTATTGCGAGCCACTTTGTATAACCAGCCGGTGGCCTGCTCAATGGGCTCAGTATTGCCTGCAAACTGGTAAAACACATCCTGCAGTATATCCTCGGCATCTTCGTTACTTGATACCCGCTGCTTAATAAACCCCAACAGCCGTTTGCTTATTGATTTAAAGGTATTGGTAATATTTTTATTACGCTCAGCAGTCATTTCTATGGCTAAAGTCATTATATCTCTTTCTGTAGTATAAAAGACGAATGAGGCTTTAAGATGTTTTAAGGAAGTAAAAATAATTTTAAGATAGGATTTCCTGAGCTAAGGCGGACAAATTACCGGTATTAATACAAAAAATCAAATACGGTATTGGTTCTGTATTTGGCATGGGGCTGAATGGAAACACCCACTTTAGCGTAGCTGCTTAAAAATATATTGCGATGGCCAAGAGAAGGAATGCCTTCATCTATAAGCAGGGATAATACAATTTCCAAAGGCTCACTATTACCGTAGTCACAACATTCGCCATTGTATGTTTTTTTCTTTTCACTGCTGCTGTTAACCCGCTTATGCCCCACATAGCCCGAGATACCAGAAGTTAAAGCATGGCTTTTTGCACTTTCGAAACACGCCTTATCAGGGGTGAGCATATTTAATGGCTGCATTTTCATTAATGTGTTCACCAGCGATTGATAATAAAATTCATCGCTTGCAAGATATCCTTTACCCGAGAGGAAAGGATATTTTTTGAGTACGGTATTACTGAACAGAACAGGATTGGTGCGTATAAGATTGAGTATGTAAATGATCTCTTTTTCATCATTGCTCAAATAAGCAACATTGGCAGCAGTATTACAACTGCTGTATTTTATATCATTCCATGCATTGCTGTATGTAGCCAATGGAGAAACCGTTCCCCAACTTATAGACGTAGTTTGCGCAAAGAGCGTTAATGAAACCGATAATAAAAATATGGATAAGAAATACTTCATGTGCCGTGCAATTCTTTATTATACGGCAATCTGCTTTTTTTATTGTTTATAAAAACATAAGGCTCCTTATTTTACGAAAGGATTAACAAAATGTAAAAGTAATATCTCAGTTTGGAATTATTGCTTTAATCAGTAAGCTGTCAGGCTGAGCCTGTCGAAGGCGGGTTGTATATAGAATCATACCGGCTTGGATAGGCTCAGCCTGACAACTCTTCAACTAAGACAAAAATCAATAAGTATTGGTCATATCCTCATCCACGCAGATGATAAAATCTGCTTTACCCTTATTTTCTGCAAGTAATTGCTTTATATTTTTTTGGGATACGGTGGTAATGGTGGCATATTTAAGATCGGGGCGTTTTCTTTTTAAATACCAATTTATGCCATCATAATTCTCTGAATGAAAGGCACCATTGTAATGTATAAACAGGTAGCCGGGTTTAAAATGCTTCAGGATAAAATATGCCATAGTTGCATCTTTAGTAGCCTGGGCCTTGGGCATATTTGGACCAGCATGTCCGCCCATCATCTCAACCATTTTTACGTAACCGGGTAACTGTGCATCATAGTCCATAGGTAAGGGAGCCATCCATGTTTTTTCTAATGCAGATAAGGTGTCCAGTGCTTCAAACCCTTTTTTTGAAACCAGCGAAGCATAGCGCCGTGGGATATTGGTTGCAATAAATGACGCTTTCTTTTCTTTGGCAAAATTTACAATGGGTGCATAATCTGTTTTGTAATTGCTCCAAAGCCTTGCGGCAGAGTCTAAACCCTTGGCTGTTATTTTACCAGAGAGATAATTATTCAAAGCCTCCTGGTTATCGGCTTCAAACATTTCGGCACCCAAAATTAAATTCCTTTTAGCACTTAAGTCTTTAGCAACTGCCAGTTCAAGCCAGTGGGCAATGGCATTGTTATGAAACTCGCCAAATAGAACAATGTCTTTTTTAGCAAGCTGTTTTATCATTTTTTATAAGAAATTTTTTTACCCTGTGCATTATATAAAATGTAAGCAGGCTTTTGCTGGGCAAAAAGGGTTGCAGTTGTAAAAAACAACACAGCTATAAAAAAATGTTTGAGCATAGTATGATTATATTCCCGAAAGATAAAACGAAACAACGAGATGATGATGATGATGGGAAATACTGTTATGAACACAAGTTGCAAAAGATTATATTTGGGGCCTAACCTTTAAAACAAACCTATCATGTCTTCAACCAGATCTTATGCAGCACAGGATGCAACCACTCCACTTGTTCCGTGGACCATTAACAGGAGAGATCCTAAACCTACTGATGTTCAGATTGAAATTAAATATTGCGGTGTTTGCCACAGCGATCTCCATTTTGCACGTAATGATTGGGGAATGACAGTATACCCTGTTGTTCCTGGACACGAAATTGTAGGTGTAGTTACCGCGATAGGTGACCAGGTGAAAAAATTTAAACTAGGAGATCTGGCCGGCATTGGTTGCCTTGTTGACAGTTGCAGGGAATGTGATAATTGTAAAGAAGGGCTGGAGCAGCATTGCAGTAACGGAGGTGTATTTTCCTACAATGGAATGGAAAGAGATGGCAGCGGCATAACCTATGGAGGGTATAGCAAAAATATATTGGCTCATGAAGATTTTGTATTGCATATTTCAGATAAGCAACCACTGGAAGCCATAGCTCCCTTGCTTTGTGCAGGTATAACCACTTACTCACCTCTACGCCACTGGAAAGTTGGTAAAGGACATAAAGTTGGTATTTTAGGATTAGGAGGACTAGGGCATATGGGTGTAAAACTTGCAGTATCTATGGGTGCGGAAGTGACGATGTTAAGTCATACGGCGGCTAAAAAAGCAGATGCAGAAAGATTGGGTGCCCACAAATTTGTTTTAACTACTGATGAAGAACAGGTAAAATCTGTAGCCAATTATTTTGATTTTATTTTAGATACTGTTTCGGCGCAACATGATTATAATTTTTATCTGAATATGCTTAAAACAAATGGTAATATGGTTTGCGTAGGAGTTCCACCACCAGCCGATCCCATTATTCCCTTCAATCTTATTTTTCAACGCAGGAGTATAGCTGGTTCTTTAATTGGTGGCCTGCCCGAAACTCAGGAAATGCTGGACTACTGCGCCGAACACAATATTGTAAGCGATGTAGAAGTGATCGCTATGAAAGATATTAATGATGCTTATGAAAGAATGCTGAAAGGTGATGTGAGATACAGGTTTGTTATTGATATGGCAACCTTGTAATGCAATAAAACAAATTGAATTGATAAAAAGCTGCCTGTATCGGCAGCTTTTATTTTTAATGTAACTTTCCATTTTAAAATCATGATATGAAGCATCAATTTTTTTCAGCAGTATTTTTTATTGTGTTGAGCATGGGCTGCAGTACCGGTAAATATGCGGCCAGCAATAAAGCGTATAAAAAACAGGCCAAGGAATTTGCGAACGAAATAAAAAAACAGCCGGCCAATATTGATAGTACAAAGGCCGGGGCAGGCTGGGTGGGCACCACCAATTTCAGTATGCGTAAACCCAATTTTGTTATTATACATCATACGGCTCAAAACAGTTGTGAACAGACATTGAATACATTCACCTTAACCAGGACCCAGGTAAGTGCACACTATGTTATCTGTAAAGATGGAACTGTGCAGCATATGCTGCATGATCATCTGCGTGCCTGGCATGCAGGCGCAGGTAAATGGGGCAATGTAACCGATATCAATTCAGTATCTATAGGAATAGAGCTGGATAATAACGGATTTGAGCCTTTTACCGAAGCACAGATCAATAACCTGCTGGTAGTTTTAAAAGCATTGAAAAAGAGTTACAGCATTCCAACTGCCAATTTTATTGGCCATTCCGATATTGCGCCTTCAAGAAAAGTTGATCCCAACCGCTTTTTTCCCTGGCAGCAATTGGCGGCCAATGGTTTTGGTTACTGGTATGATATAGCTAATGTGCAGCAGCCCCCAAATTTTAATGCCATACAGGCGCTACGCATCATTGGTTATGATACCAAAGATTCTGTTGCTGCCATTAAAGCTTTTAAACTACATTTTGTACAGACAGATTCTGCAGCCGTATTAACGGATACTGATAAAAAGATCATTTTTGATCTGTATAAAAAATATTGATCTACCCATTTATCATCCAGAGCATATTTCCTTTTATTAATTGAACTGGTAATTTGCTTTTAGTTTTGCCGGGACTAAAGATCTTTTTTAATATGGGTGCTTTTTCCGGGCCAGAGACTAAGAATAAAATCTGTTTTGACTGGTTTATCAGCGGAAGTGTAAAACTGATACGTGCTCCTTTACCGGGTTGATACACTTCTTTTACAAGCCTTTTTTTTTCACTCAATATTTTGTTGTCCGGAAAAAGGGAAGCGGTATGCCCGTCATTGCCCAGGCCCAGGATCACCAGGTCAAAAGCAGGACCATTTGTACCTGCTGTTTTTTTTATATCCTGTTCATAGCTGGCAGCATCTTTTTCCGGTGTAGATGAAACAGGAATTGCAAAAATATTTTTCCGCGGAATAGGGATATGATCGAGCAATGCTGCTGCTGCCATTTTAAAATTACTTTCCTTATCTGAATGTGGCACATAGCGTTCATCACTGAAGAAGATGAATACTTTTTTCCAGTCAATATTATTACTAAAATCAGCTTTTGCCAATAACTGGTACATTCTTTTAGGTGTATTTCCTCCACTAAGGGCCACTATGAATTTACCATGCTGTGCAATACTGAGGTTGCAGGCTGTTGTAAAAAAATGTGCTGCAGCCTGGCTTAGTAATTCGTATGAGTTGTATTTAAGCATTGATCTTATTTATTACAGGTACCATTTTCTTCCATCTTTTTTTAAAAGATCATCTGCTGCTTTTGGCCCTGAGCTACCTGCAGCATAAAATTTTAAGCCTACAGTTTTTTGACTTTCCCATTTTGAAATAATGGGCATTACAATTTTCCAGGCCATTTCAACCTGGTCATTCCGCATGAATAAAGATGGGTCTCCAATCATAGCGTCCATCAGTAAAGCTTCATAAGCTTCAGGAAGCTGCTCCGTATAGCTTTCTCTATAAGTAAAATCCATTTCAACATTCTTTAATTTCATTTCCAGTCCCGGAACTTTACTTTCAAACCAAAGACTTATCTCGTTATCAGGCTGAATATAAATAATAAGCCTGTTGGGATCAAGATCTCCTGTAAATATCTTGTACGGTGTTTGCTTAAACTCCAATACAATTACTGATGCCTGTTTGGGTAAACATTTACCTGTACGGATATAAAAGGGAACATTCTTCCAGCGTGTGTTATCAATAAAGAACTTTGCTGCAAAAAAAGTTTCTGTAGCTGAGGCAGGAGCAACATTGGCTTCGTTGCGGTAGCCAACCTGCTTTATGTTTTTTATACTTCCTTCTGTATATTGGCCCCTTATAACATTTTGTGTTACAGATGATTTATTAAAAGGCCTGATCGCCCTCAACACCTGCATTTTTTTATTGCGGATCTCAACCGCTTCAAGTTTTTTTGGTGGCTCCATGGCAAGTACACATAGCAACTGCAGCAGGTGATTCTGCACCATGTCTCTTACTGCTCCGGCCTGTTCGTAATAACCTGCCCGGCCACCTACGCTTACAGTTTCTGCAACTGTTATCTGAATATGATCAATAAATTTATTATTCCACAAAGGTTCAAATATGTGATTGGCAAAACGAAAGGCCATAATATTCTGTACAGTTTCTTTACCCAGGTAATGATCAATACGATACAGTTGCTTTTCTGAAAATCTTTTTAATAAGAATGCATTGAGCTTTTTTGCTGTTTGCAGGTTGCTGCCAAATGGTTTTTCAATGATGATACGATCTGTTTTTTCCTGGGTTGCAATTTTGTTTTTGTATAGTTCCTGACTTATACTTTCAATAAAACGCGGAGATACAGAGTAATAAAATAACCGGTTAAGGCGCTGCCCTATTTTGCGGTCCTGCTCTTTTAAAAGCTTATCAAGCGAAATGTATAATGCTGCGTTGGTAAAATCGCCCTGCAGGTAATGTATATGACTGCTGAATTGTTTCCACGCATTTTTATCTGCCTTACCCGATCTGCTGAATTTATTTATCCCCTCCAGCAAGTGTTTTTTATAGTCTTCAATTGTTGTAACTCCATGATCAATGGCCGTTATATAAAATTTTTCCGGAAGGTTATCAGAAAGATATAGATTGAACAAAGCCGGTATCAGCTTGCGCCAGCAAAGATCGCCGCCAGCACCAAAAATGATGAGGCTTTGCGGTGAAATATTTTTTTTTGCTGCTGCCATTTTATTTCCAGTCTGTATGAAAGGTTCCTGTTGCATCAGTGCGTTCGTAAGTATGTGCACCAAAAAGATCTCTTTGTGCCTGTATCAAATTGGCAGGCAGATCTTTTGTACAATAAGCATCAAAATAATTAAGCGATGCTGCAAATGCCGGTGCCGGTATCCTGTTGCTAATGCCGGTGGTACAAACATCGGCTGCCGATTGCCTTAGGTCCTTCAATGTATGTATGAATAAAGGTGACAGCATAATATTGCTGAGAGAACTGTCTTCCATATAGGCCTTGCGCATATCACTCAATAAAGCTGAACGGATGATGCAGCCTCCTTTCCATACCCGTATCACTTCGGCCATGTTAATATTATAGCTGTATGCTTTTGAAGCGCCGTGTAATAAATGCAAACCCTGTGCATAGGCAATAATGAATGCAAAATGAATTGCATTTTTACAGGTCTCTACCAGTTCAGCTTTATTGACAGAGCTTGTACCGATATCGAATGAATATTTTTCGGCTGCAGTTACACGTTCTTCTTTCATTGCAGAAAGATAGCGCATGCTTACTGCTGCATCTATTACTGTAATGGGAATGTTAAGGTCCATGGCGCTTTGACTCGTCCACATGCCCGTACCTTTTTGCCTGGCTTTGTCAAGGATCATATCTATAAGTGCATTACCGGTTTTGTCATCTTTTTTTGCAAATACCATAGCGGTAATTTCTATTAAAAAACTTTGGAGCTCGCTATTGTTCCATGAAGTAAAAACCTGTTGCAATTCATCATTTGATAAACCACCGGCATTTTTTAATATACCATACACTTCACTTATCAGTTGCATCATGGCATATTCAATACCATTGTGAACCATTTTTGTATAATGCCCTGCAGCGCCATTGCCAATAAAACTTACACAGGGCTGGCCGTCATCCGCTTTAGCAGCAATGCTTTCCAGTATATTTTTAACGGCATTAAAACTTTGTTCATTACTGCCGGGCATCATGCTGGGGCCGGATCTTGCACCTTCTTCACCGCCGCTTACACCCATTCCCATAAAATGAATTCCAGTTCCCTGTAATTGAATATATCTCCTGTCTGTATCTGTAAAATGAGAATTGCCACCGTCAATTACAATATCATCTTTTTGCAATAAAGGAACCAGGTCGGTTAGTACGGCATCTACAATTTTGCCTGCGGGTACAAGCAACATAATCTTTGCCGGCTTATCAAGATCTGCAACCAATTGTTCAAGGCTTGTTGCTACTGTAACAGGTTTGCCAGTACCTTCCGTTATCAATCGTTGTTGCTGTGCAACATCCCTGTCGTACCCACAAACAGCAAAGCCATGATCAGCAATATTAAGCGCCAGGTTTCTTCCCATAGTGCCAAGGCCTATCATTCCAAATTGAGCTTTATCCATAAAAGAAATTTATTGCCGGAAATATTTACCAACTACCGGGAGTTTTGCAAGCTCTTTAGCCTCCACCCGGGTTACAAACCACGTAAAAAGGATAAACAATATAAAACCGGTACCTAAAGAGAAGAGCAAAGATTGTGCAACAAAATTTACCAGGCCCCAATGCATAAAATAAATTAGAACCGAAAGCACCAGGTAAGAAACAAGTTTTTTTACAGCATAGGGAACGGGGTAATATTTTTGTCCCAGTAAATAACTGCTCAGCATCATAAATAAATAACAACAAAATGTAGCAATGGCAGCTCCGGTATAATGCCAGATGGGAATAAGCATAATGTTTAAAACAATGGTTATTGCGGCGCCGCAAATTGTAATTGCAGCGCCATACATATTTCTGTTGGTAAGCTTATACCATACACTCAGGTTATAATAAATACCCAGGAATATATTTCCCAATGCCAGCAACGGTACTACTTCCATACCTTCGGCCCAACGTTTGTTTGCAAAAGTTATAAATATCCAGCGGAAGGCATCTAAGAATAACCCGATGAACAGGAACATAAAACAACAGGCGATAACGAAGAATTTCATTACCCTTGCATAAGTCTTCGGTGCATTCTCATCCTTACTCTGGTTAAAAAAGAAAGGTTCAGCCGCCATACGGAATGCCTGTATCATAATGGTGATGAGTAAAGCAATGCGGAAGATATTGGCAAAGATACCGAGCTCATGATCGGCCTGGTTTTGCGGCAGGTCCACCACGTGGCGGTAAATTAAACGGCTGAGTACATCATTGATCATTCCACCAAGCCCAACAATAATTAATGGCGCACTGTAGCGCATCACTTCTTTCCAGAGTGTAAGATCGAAACGGATCTTTATCTGTTTAATTTCTTTAGAGAGTACCAGTAATGTAAACAGGCTTCCACAAAGGTTACCGAGCAGGTAATACCCAAGACCAAAATCTTTATCGTAGATGGTTGCTAAAAAACTATCGGGGTTGTTTTCTAAAATATTGGGAACAACGCCGAGGAAAAAAATAACGACCAATACATTTATCACAATACCGGCTACCCTCGCAAAAGCATAGCGCTTTGGCCTGTTCTCCTGCCTTAACTTGGCAAAGGGTAATGTGTTTAAATTATCAACTGCAATAATGGCTATCATCCATAAAATATAATCGGGATGGTTATCAAGATCAGTTGCACCAACTAATGAATCTTTACAAAGTAATAAGATGACTGTAAATAAAATGCTGCTGAATAAAAGCGAAAGCGAAAGCGTATTGTACAGCTTTTGTTTATCGTGGGTTTGAGAAAAACGGAAATAGGCGGTTTCTAAACCATAAGCATACAATACATTTAAAAATGGGATAATGGTGTATACCTGCACAAGGTCGGCAGTTTTTTCAGGCAGCAGCACAAAGAAGGGCAATGCCATGTTCATCAAATATCCCAGGAAGCGGCTTGCAATGGTAGGCACGCCATACCATACAGTTTGTCCCGCTAATTTTTTAATGCCGCTCAATTATGTTTTTTATTTAGGTTCAAATTTACCTTTATAATTTTTAAGTAATGCATTGGATTTAAAAATTACATGCTAAGAAAGCTGTCAGCCTGAGCTTGTCGAAAGCGGGTTGATATTTAATGACGGTTTCGACAAGCTCAACCTGACAACTCTTTTGTGAAAGGACTTACGGCATCATTGTGCAAACCTTGCCGCTTTGGTCATCGTAGTATCGGTGAGTGTATTTAAAAAATAAATGAGGTCATTTTTTTCGGCATTGGTAATGGAAATGCGGTTAACCAATAGTGGATCTAAGGTTGGCTGGGTGGTTACAATACCGGTGCGGTAATGATCAATAGCAGCACCTATTGAATAAAACCTGCCATCATGCGAATAAGGAAAAGTAAGAATAACGTTACGCAGGCTGGGCACTTTAAATTTAAGCGAATCGTTCCTGTCATTGGTCACCCGCATTCTACCAAAATCATTTAAAAAAGAATTTGCGGTCATGCCGTTATTCCTGAAACTGTTATCGGTGAACAAGGGTTCCTTATGACAGGTTTCACATTTGGCCTTAAAAAAATTATAGCCATTGAGTTCGGCTGGCGTAAAGCTGGCTTCGCCTCTTTGTACCTTATCGTATTTTGAATTGTAAGAAACAATGCTGCCGGTAAATTGGGCCAAAGCCTTAAACATGCGTTGGCTGGTAATTTCAGCTGTTCCAAATGCTCCATCAAATAATTTAGGGTAGGCAGTATCAAGCTTCAGCTTGTTGATTACATCATTTATATTTTCACCCATATGGTTTGCTGCAGTAATAGGAATAATAGGCTCTACTTCAATACTGTTTACACTTCCATCCCAATAATATTTTGTCATCCATGCCAGGTTAAAAAGCCCCGGTGCATTACGGGTTGTGTAAGAATTATTATAACCGTGGCTAAAATCATGATCGTAAGTGGCAAAGGCAGCATCCTGTTGATGGCAGCTTGCACAGGGAAAACTACCATCTTTGCTCAGGCGGCCATCATAAAATAATTTTTTACCAAGCTGGAAACCTTCTTCTGTTAAACGGTTATTGGCAAAAATATCTGATGCCGGGGTTGGCCATCCCGCAGGCATGGTAAGATTTATATAAGTGGGATTATAAGGACTGTTATCATCCTCTATGCTGTTTTTTTTACAACTGCTTATAAAAAAAGCAGTCATAACAATAGAGATGCAAAACAAAAATATTATTCTCAGTTTCAAATGATATGTATTAAAGACTATCCTTCGTTACTTTTTTCCTGGTTTCTTTTATTGCCCCAACTTTCTTTTTAACCTCAAGTCTTTTTTCTTTTACCGCTTTACCCGGTTTAGTGGCTTTACGGGGCTTTTGCCGAATAAGCGCTTTAGTCACTAAAAGACCTATTTTTTTGATAACCTGCTGCTTATTGGCCAGTTGCGACCTTTCGGTTTGGCTTTTAACCAGTAAAAAACCTTCCGAATTGATCTTGTTGGAGAGTTTTTCCTGCAACAATAGCTTTTGTTCTTCAGTTACCAGGGCCGACGAGCCAATATGCCAGTAGCCCTCTACCATCGTTTCTACCTTGTTTACGTTTTGTCCGCCTTTTCCCCCACTTCGGGCTGTTTTAAACTTTATCTCGTAAGTAATATCGGGCATCTGTCAAATTTAGGCGGAAAATGCACGAATTTGCAACTATATACGTTTTATTTAAGTCTTATATTTCGGTAACAACTAATTTTTATACATTTTTGCATCAAATCAACGGACAGGATGATCAAAGGGATTTACCATTCATTAACCGAGCGTAAGCAGCAGAACAAAAAATCATTTGCAGTTTTAATTGACCCTGATAAGGTGAATGACCGCAGTATTGATGAGCTGATTAAGCTGGCTGTAACTGCACAGGTAGATTATTTCCTGGTGGGCGGAAGCCTGGTCATTTCTAATTATTTAGATGAATGCGTGCAATTGATAAAAAGGAGCTGCAGTATTCCAGTAATACTTTTTCCCGGCAGTCCTAACCAGGTAAGTAAATATGCCGATGCGTTATTATACCTTTCCCTCATCAGTGGCCGCAATGCGGATATGTTGATTGGCCAGCACGTAATATCTGCACCGGTAGTAAAACAAAGCGGACTTGAAATTTTACCAACAGGTTATATGGTAGTTGATGGGGGGGCACCCACTACAGTCTCTTATATTTCTAATGCGGCGCCTTTGCCAGCTGATAAAAATGAGATAGCCATGTGTACTGCCATGGCCGGCGAAATGCTGGGCATGAAACTGATCTACATGGATGCCGGCAGCGGAGCAAAGCGTGCCATCAGCGAAGAAATGATCGCCAAAGTTGCAGGCGTTATACAGGTACCTTTAATTATTGGTGGTGGTATTATTGAACCTGAAAAAGCTTACCTGAATTGCAAAGCGGGCGCCGACGTTATTGTTGTTGGCAATGCCATTGAAAAAGATCCCAATCTTATAAAAGAAATGGCGGCTGCAGTTCATAGCGTGGCGGTGAAAGTGTAATAGTTAATCGGTATCCTCACCGATCTATGTAGCATATTTTCAAAATTTTATGTAGCAGAAGTCCTTGCCAACTGCAGATTGATCTTTTCGATCAGTATCTTAAAATCTACAGGTTTTTCAATAGCATCATCGGCATTGAATTCCGAAAATTCATGTATAATATCGGGGCTGCCGGAAATCATGATGATGGGAAAATAATTGGTTTTCGGGTTGGCCTTTAATTCTTTGCAGAACAGCTTACCGCACTTATCAGGCATTGACATATCCAGTAATAATATATCTATTTTATGTTTTTGTACCAGGTTACCAATCTCTTGGGAAGTACTTTGTGTTATAGGCAGGAAACCTGATCTCTCCAGTGAGATCTCCATCATATTAAGATAATCACTGCAATCGTCAATGATCAAAACTTTGGGCTTGTACATAGTAGCGGCATTAAATAGTTGATATTACTTTTGGTAAATTCAATTTCCGGGCCAGTCTTTTAATATAGAAATATTATCATGACCAGCCCTCATATCAAGGGTAAATTTAACCACGCCGCTGTGTAAATGCTGACCCGGGGTTGTTTTTATTAATTTAAATGCTGGTTCATAAATTTCTACCCACCGTGAGAATTATTGTGGGCCATCTTATAAAGGAAATGGACTCTGGTGCATAGCGTGGCGGTTAAGCTGTAACACTCCAATTTTTTTCTTTTCAATTATTTCTCTCCAGGTCGAAGAGGATAAGGGACATAGGGTAGTATGAAAATTCGAACAAAATACATTACTGCATGGACAAAAATGTTCGGATGCCAGTAAGTTCAGGTCTGTCAGAATTTGCATCAATAATTGCCGATACTTGCGTGTAATAAAAAATAGCTTTTTCCTTATTGCCGGATTTTTCTGCTGCTTTGCCAGCTCCATATAAACTATTAAAACGATTGGGACTTCTTTTTAGTACTGATTCATAAGCAAGCAGAGCATTATCATATTGCTGCGCCTGTAGCAACATATCACCTAATAATTCCCGTGCAGGAAGAATTTCGCCAGGAGTTACAGGATGTTTTTCGGTACTATCTTCCATGGCGGCTGCAATTTTCATTGAACTTAACGCTTCTTTCTTTTGATTAGAGGCAAATTGTATCCAGGCTTCGCCGGTCTTTATCTGAATTTCCACCTGCTTTGATTTATATAAATCTTTTTGCTGTACCAGTAAGTAATGGAGTTGTTTAAGTTTTGTCCATTCATTTTTGGCGTCTTTTATTTTTTCCAAATGGACTGCTCCTAACAGCCGGGTAAAATGAATAATAGATTCCTGCCATGGAAATTTTACCCATGGGAAATTAGAAGGATGTATTTGTACTATTGCTGCTTCTTCCCAGTTTTTATTTTCAAGATAAAACCGTGCAGGGATAGCCGCAAAACAATAAGCAACTTTAAAATTAGCTGGGGATACTTCGTTAATGGTTTTTAAATATTCCAGTTGTTGTTTAGCAAGTTTATTATCACCTTTTTGCAGGTAAGCATATACAAGGTAATCCATGCCATGCAGTTCCTCGTCCCAATGCCCCTTGATACCGGCCTGCTCACCATAGCATTTTGCAGAAGCGACAGATTTAAGATTTGATTTAATACATTCCTCCCAAAGCCCCAACCGAGTAAAAATATGCGATGGCATATGGAGTGCATGGGCTGAGGAGGGTGCGATTTGTGCATATTTTCTTGCTGAGGGCAAAGCAAGTTCGGCAAGTTCGGGATAATCGTAAGTATGGATAATATAGTGAATGATTCCCGGATGGTCAGGCTGAGAGGGATAGAGCGCATTTAATATAGAGCCGGCTTTTCTCTGATTTGCAAAAGTTTTGTCAGTTGGGCTTGCAGAAGCATCTAATGCCAAAGCATAAAAAACAGCGGCTTCTTTATCGTCAGGATAAGCCACATGTAATTTTTCCATTGCTTTCTCGTAATTGATGCATCGGGTAAGATGATCAGTTTTTTCCCACTTTGTGTAGAATGTAGCTATGGCGATAATATAATCGGATTCTCTTTTTGATTTTTTTGTAATACTGTTTGCAATTTCAATGACCTTGCTGCCTTTTATAAGTTCTGCTTCTGAGGGAGCTGTCCACAAGGAATGAAAATTACACATGGCTACACCCCAATATGCCATGGCGCAATCAGGGCTTTCATCAATAATTTTTGCAAATACCTTTTCAGATTCCTCGTATTCAAAGGAATGCAGAAGTGCTATTGCCAGATTAAAATCAGCTTTCGACTTTTTATTGCAGGTCATTTCAAAATCAACCACACCAAATTGATTACCAGCAGGGTCGCAGGAAATAACCTCTCCTTTTTTCAAATTAATCTGAGCTATTACTTGTTTTGATGGCCCGGAATTGTTGTTATTACATGATATGAGCGCAGACACTGATAAAATACAAAATAACGGTATTGAAGTAGGGAGATATTTCATATTGCTAAGGTTTTACTATCAGCTTTGCCTGAGAGTTTTTTTAGGTAATTAAATTTATCGCGGTTCTTTATAAACCATTCTATTTTTTTTTTGGGGGCTGGCTTTTACTCAGCAGAGTAATAATTTAAAATGAAACAAAAATACTAATAAAAAGCAAAAATCTTAACCCGTCTAATTCTAGGAAATAAATCCCTTCGATGTTCTTGTCTTTGTTGCTTTTTAAAATATTATTCATCGCCAACTATTTTTCTTTCGCTACCCTTGTAGGCGTATCCTTACCACTCACAATGGTTTTGCTGCTTAAAGCAATTGCTTTAATGATCTCGGCCATATTCTTCATATCGAGTGTTTCAATCTCGTCGCTTTGCTTATGATAATTGGGTTCGTTGTTAGGAACCTCTTCCATTTTAGAAGTGGATATGGTATGTGCCGGTACACCCAATGCTGCAAGTGTAGCATTGTCGCTGCGGTAAAATAATTTTTGAATGGGGTAAGGATCGGGTTCAAATTTAAATTTAGAACCTTTAAGATTCTTTTGTAAGATGTTGCCCATATCACTTTTTTCGTAACCGGTAATATAAGCACTGTTCGTTCCCCATTTGCTGCTGGTACCTATCATTTCAATGTTAAACATGGCCATAACTTTATCAGCGTCTAACTGCTGGCTAAAGTAGCGGCTGCCAAAGCCACCAATTTCTTCTGCAGTAAAAGCAATAAACACCAGGGTGCGCTCATTATTCCTTAATGCGCTAAAATATTGTGCAAGCATCATTACTGCAGTAGTTCCGGCAGCATCATCGTTAGCTCCGTTATAAATACTGTCCCCGTTCTTATCAGGTTTGCCAATGCCTAAATGATCGTAATGCCCACTAAACACAACGAACTCATCTTTTTTATCTTTACCAGGTATAATGCCAACTACGTTCTTCAATTTCTTTTCTGTTATCTCGCTCTTGGCATGCAATTGCAGGTCCGCAGGTTTTGTAATAGTAGTTAAAACAAAGAGTTGCGTAAAGGGAGATGTGAATTTTTCCCTGGCGGTGATCCATTGAATTCTTTTGAATAGGTTCTTATGTGCAGTATCTACCAGTATCACTAAATTCTTTTTTGATTGCGCTAAAGCTGATATCATTTTACTGAAATCATCTTCTTTTTTTATGATCACGGTTTCGTAACCTGCAAGGCCATGAATATGAATATCAGCAATCGAAGAATTGATCACCGTATTACTGGCATTAAGTACTTCTGCACCCATCGTTCCATTTAATTCCAGGGTTTTGGTTTTTGTCATGGTAATTTCCTGAAAATAAGATTTACTGTTGCCCCAAAAATCCAACTTACTTTTTGCAAACTCAGCAGCAATAAAATCAGCAGCTTTATCAATACCGGGTGTAAATGTTTTTCGCCCCTGCATATCATCTGCCGAAAGTATTTTTTCAATACGCTCAACTTCTGCAGCATTAATGATCTTATCAATTTTTTGTGCAAAAGAAAGCAGGCTTAAAAAGCCTGCAGCAATGGTTATAACTATCTTTTTCATTTTTTCATTTTTAATTATTACAAACTCATCATCTCTTTAAATTTTACCGCCTGCCTGCGGCTTACTTCAATTTTTTCGCCACCCTGCAGTTCCAGTAAAAGGCCTCCATTAAAATACGGTTCAATTTTTTCTATCATACGCAGATTAACAATATGTTTACGGTTTGCCCTGAAAAATATTTTATCATCAAGTCTTTCTTCAAGTGCATTAAGAGATTTAAGTATTAACGGCTTGTAACTGCCGAAAAATACTTTGGCATAATTGCCTACACTTTCAAATAACCTTACTTCGCCCAGTTTTACAAACCAACAACGTTCGCCATCTTTTACAAATACCTGGTCTTTATCGCCAAGTATACCACGGTTAATACCGGCCATGGCCGCTGCCATTTCTTTTTCTTCGGCCAGGTGTAATTTATGAATAGCATCAGCCAGGCGTTTCGGCTCTATGGGCTTCATTAAATAATCCAACGCATTTACTTCAAAAGCTTTTAATGCATATTCATCATAAGCAGTAGTAAAAATTACCTGTGGGGCACTGTCAAGTTCTGTTAACATATCAAACCCTGTTTTGCCGGGCATCTGTATGTCTAAAAAAATAAGATCAGGAGAAAGGCTCTCTATCTTCTCCAATCCTTCTGATGCATTAGCTGCTTCGCCCACCACTTCAATTTCAGGAAACTCCAACAGTAATTTTTTTAATTCATTGCGGGCTAAACGTTCATCATCAATTATTAAAGCCTTCTGCATAGTATTAGGTATTTTGAGCCTGCAGGTGAGCAGGCAGGTTAATATTTATTTTAAATAATTACCGGTATCGACACTTTAGATTCAACCATATTAGTATCCAGATTCCTGATCTCAAAAACAGCTTTACCCTGGTACATCAAATTTAGCCTGTCCTGTGTACTTTTTATACCAAAGCCTTCGCCATTAGGTGAGCTTGATAATTGCCCCGTATTTTGTACCAGCAATACCAGATCATTACTTTTAAATGCAGCTATTACACGTACCAAACCACCTTTGATCTGTTTACTTATGCCATGCTTAATGGCATTTTCAACTAAGGTTTGTAACATCATTGGCGGAACGGGTTGCTGCAGTACATCTTCATCAATTTCAAATTCAATCTTCAGCCTTTCTTCAAAACGCATTTGCTCCAGTGCCAGGTAATCTTTTACAATATCGAGTTCTCTTTCTAAAGTTACCGTTTCTGCTTTTTCGGCCTGCATACTACTTCGCAGGATATTGCTTAATTCGGTAATCGCCCTTCTTGCCCTTTTGGGATTTTCATCAACCAATGCACGGATGCTGTTTAATGAATTAAAGATAAAATGTGGGTTTATATGTGATTTGATAGTTTTTAATTCAAGCTCTTTAACGGTGGTTTCCAGTTTAAGCCGGTCGAACTGGTCGTTCCTGTTTTTTTCTACATAGTGATATACAATGTATATCAGCATCCATATGGCTATCAGCATTAAATTATAATAAATCCCTAGCAGGTCACTTTTATTCTCATATATCCAAACTCCTTTTTTATTACGTGCCCAACCCGTACTTTTCCTGATCTCAGAAATCCCCTTTTTTATACTGCTGTCCGTTGCAACGTTAGCATTCTTATAGTAAGCAATAGAATCCAGGCCAAACTGGCTTTCCATTTTTTTAGCTTTTTCAAGCCGCATATTGGTGATATATATATCATGAGAGTAGCCCGAACGAGACTCTATATAATTACTGGCATAATATAAAAGGGTACCGGTAGCACCCACGGCAATGATGAACATAAACAGGATCCTGTCGAATGAGAATTTTAACCAGTTTGTTTTCCTGATAACGAAACGCAATAAATGGGTAGATAAGATACCCGATACCAAAAGAATGCTAAGGCTTATTAAATATTCGTTTTGGCCCCCTTGCTCTTTGAATCTGTCGCCAAATACAACGAAGTTAAAGTACAGTAATATCAAACCCCAAACACCCCAACCGGTTATTTGGCAAAGCCAATATCTTATGTTCCTTTTACGCATGTTGCAATATTACCCCCCAATATAAGGAATTTACATGCGGTTTTGATTAATGGCGAAATGATGGTTTGGGAGGTGGACTTTGTCAGCAGTTTATGACAATAGTCTGGCAGTCTAAAAAACCCAACTAGTACCGGCTTGTCGGACTCATAAAAATTTTCAGCGATTAATGATTAGTTTTACAACATCCATAAAATGTTGCTATGCCCAACCCCAATTTGAATAATGAATCTGAAAACCTGAATTCTGCGGAGAAGGAATTTGAAAATACTATCCGGCCATCGGCCATCATCGATTTTTCGGGTCAGGCCCAGATTATTGAAAATATCACCATTTTTATTAAAGCTGCTAAAATGCGTGGCGAGGCCCTGGATCATATCCTTTTTCATGGCCCGCCGGGTTTGGGAAAAACTACTTTATCACGTATTGTGGCTAATGAGTTGGGTGTAAATATTCGGGAAACCAGCGGACCAGTGATTGAAAAGGCCGGAGACCTGGCAGGCTTACTTACCAATTTAGAGCCCAACGATGTACTGTTCATTGATGAAATTCACCGGCTGAGTACGGTGGTAGAAGAATATTTATATGCAGCCATGGAAGATTTCCGTATAGATATCATGATTGACAGCGGACCTAATGCCCGCAGTGTACAGATAAACCTGAATCCATTTACCTTGATAGGTGCTACCACCAGGAGCGGCTTATTAACTGCTCCTTTGCTTTCTAGATTTGGCATTAAATCAAGATTGGAATATTATGATGCTGTAACATTAAAAAATATTATTCTGCGGTCTTCAAAAATATTGGGCACAAAAATTACCAGCGATGCTGCAGAAGAAATCTCCGGCCGCAGCCGAGGTACACCACGTATTGCTAATGGGCTCTTACGCAGGGTTAGGGATTTTGCACAGGTGATAGGAAATGGTGTAATTGACCTTGCTATTACTGAACATGCATTAAAAGCATTGAATGTTGATAAACATGGCCTCGATGAAATGGATAACCGTATACTACATACCATCATAGAAAAATTTAAAGGAGGCCCCGTGGGTATTACTACCATTGCAACAGCAGTTGGAGAAGAAGTAGGCACACTGGAAGAAGTGTATGAACCCTTTTTGATACAGGAAGGTTTTTTACAACGTACCGCAAGGGGGAGAGAGGCAACTGCAAAAGCGTACGAACACCTGGGTAAAAGATCAGCCTTTGGCGGTAATGAAAATGTACTTTTCGGCGATACTAAATAACTTCCCTAGCCGGTTTAAACTTCTGTATTTTATTTTGGTCTCAAATTGCTCAACCTATACCATGAAGTCAATATTAACTGCAATGTTCTTTAGCATGTTTTTTTTAGCATGTAATAAAGATGCTTCCACCATTACACCTGTTAGTACTCCACCAACCACAATGTACTTTCCGCCCATTGGTGATGAGTGGGAGACTGTAAGCCCACAAGCGCTGGGGTGGGATGTAACTAAACTTAATGAAGCTGTTGCATACGCTGGTACAAAAAATACTTTTGGCCTTATCATTTTATATAAGGGCCGTATCGTTGCAGAAAATTATTGGAACGGCTGGGATAAAAACACGCTGTATTATATAGCATCTGCCGGAAAAAGTGTTACTGCATTTTTAGCGGGTATTGCGCAGCAAGAGGGCCAACTAAATATTAACAATAAAACCAGCACTTACCTTGGAACGGGCTGGACATCGGCACCGCTTGTCAAGGAAAACCTGATTACCGTGAAGCACCAGTTAACTATGACCACCGGCCTTGAATATAATGTGCCTGATGATAATTGCATAACCCCTCCTTGTCTTACTTATAAAGCGGATGCAGGGTCTTTTTGGTATTATTATAATGCGCCTTACAGGCTTTTGCAGAATGTGATAGCAAATGCTACTGCTACTAATTACAATACTTACACCAAAACAAGGCTTGCTGATAAAATTGGAATGAAGAATTTTACATGGTTTAATTATGTATTATGGCTTAACAGTCGTGATATGGCCAGGTTTGGATTATTGACATTAAATAAAGGAATATGGAAGGGTACACAAATAATGACCGATCAAAGTTATTTTACTGCCATGACAAACTCCTCTCAAAACCTTAATAATTCTTATGGTTACCTGTGGTGGTTAAATGGAAAGTCATCCTTTAGGGTGCCAGGTTCTACTTTGGTTTTTCCGGGCATGCTTAATCCTTCGGCTCCGCCTGATATGATCGCAGCATTGGGTAAAGGTGATAAAAAGATCTACGTTATTCCTTCGAAAGATTTGGTAGTGATACGCCACGGTGATGATACAGGCGATGCAACATTAGGCCCATCTTCATTTGATAATAATTTCTGGGCTAAGCTAATGATGGCTGTAAAATAAACCACTTGAGTGTATGGATAATAAAAAGCCCCGCATTAATGCGGGGCACTTTTTCACTTTATACTTTATTGAATTACTCTGTTACAACTAATCTGAATCCGTTGCCATGAATATTTACAATTTCAAGCGCAGTATCTTCTTTTAAATATTTACGAAGCTTGGCAATGTACACATCCATGCTACGGCCGTTAAAATAAGTATCACTTCCCCAAATCTTTTTCAAAGCAATTTCACGGCTCAACAGATCATTTTTATATTCACTAAGCATTTTCAACAGTTCATTTTCTTTTGGAGAAAGTGTCTGTGTCTTACCATCAATAGTTAATTCACGCAGGCGTGGATTAAAATGATATCTACCCAGGTCAAATTCTGCATTTACTTCTTCACGATGAAGTTCTTCATTACGCTTAAGTATCGCCTTTATTTTATGCAGCAATACTTCACTGTCAAAAGGTTTGGTTATATAATCATCGGCACCAAGTTTATAGCCCTGTATAATGTCATCCTTCATGGTCTTGGCACTTAAAAAGAACAGTGGCACATCGGGGTTTACATCCCGTATCTCCTCGGCTAATGTAAAGCCATCCATGTTTGGCATCATCACATCCAACAGGCAAAGGTCAAATTTTTCACGTTGAAATGCTGCCAGTCCAAGTTTTCCGTCTCTTTCCAG
>JAYUYX010000032.1:0-2893 GCA_043752205.1 Chitinophagaceae bacterium | reverse complement strand
CAACACCTTCCGGGTAGAAGATGGTATTATTAAAGTCCGGTATGATCAATACGGAGATTTTAATGATCAGTTTGGTCATCTGTATTATAAAACACCCTTCTCCTGGTATCATTTGAAAATGGAATACCGATTTGTTGGCCAGCAACAGAAAGAGGCACCCTCTTATGCCCTGCTCAACAGCGGCGTTATGTTTCATTCACAAGATCCCCGTACCATGCCGAAGGAACAGGACTGGCCGATCTCTGTAGAAATGCAGTTTCTGGCTGGACTTGGGGATGGAAAACCACGGCCCACAGGTAATATATGTTCTCCAGGCACCAATATTGTTATTAATGGTAAAATGGCAGAATCACATTGTATCAATTCTACCTCCAAAACCTATGAAGGTGATCAATGGGTTAGGGCAGAGCTAATTGCTTTAGGCGATTCACTCATTACGCATATTATTAATGGCGATACTGTTTTACAATATTCCAAACCACAAATCGGCGGTGATGTTGTTAATCGCTACAATCCGGCCATAAAACAAGATGGCAAACTGCTTGCCAGCGGATTTATTGCATTGCAAGGCGAAGGCCATCCAATAGATTTTAGAAAAATAGAACTGATGGACTTTTCATATCTCAAGCATATAAAATGAACTTTTTTTTAACTCTTATTTGCGCCGCCTTATTTATTATTTCCTGCGGACCTAACAAGGCAGACCAGCCAATGGAAGATAATAAAACCAACTCCGCTATTATCTATGCCTGGAAGGCAACACTCAATGATATAACCGGGGAGATAGAAATAAAAAAAACAGAAGCAACAAATTTAGATTCGCTGAGTCTTGATTCTGTAATTGATTTTATTAATGCGAGAGATAGCAGCGTTCATCTTTACTTAATAAAAAAAACAAATGACACGGTATATTTAAAAATTCCTGCCGCTGCTCCTCTTACACAACAGATGGGCAGTACAGGATCTACCGTGTACATGGCAGAATTGGTATATAACCTGACGGAGATTCCCGGTATCCGTTACATTAATCTTAATTTTAAAGCAGGCGATCATGCTTTACCCGGCACTTTCAGCAGGGATAGTTTTAAAGACCAATAAAAAACAGGTATTCAATAATTGAAATACTTTTTTATTTCGGGTATTTTTCTACTTTATTAGTAATGGGCTTCACCGTTTTCAGGTAAGCATATATAGCTTTTAAGTCATCGTCTTTCATACCTGCATACATATTCAGCGGCATTATGGTATTTTGTTTTCCTGCTACAAAATTGTAATTCTTTTCCTCCCGGTAAGGTATAAACTTTGCCATAAACATTTCTTCCGTCCATTTACCAATACCAGTGGCAGTATCTGATGTAATGTTGGCAGATGTAACTTTAAATGTTTCGAGAGTAAATGTATGGCCGCCTGCAAACATGCGGGTCATATCCGTTCCTTTTGGCGTCATCGGTGTATGACAATCAGCACAACTGGAAAAAGCAGTAAGGTATCCACCGTATGCTACTTTATCATTTTCCGGCGGCCGTTTATTATTATCTACAGAAGGTTGTAATCCTGCGGAATTATAGAACGCCGAGATGGGCGCCATTAACTGGCGTTGTTTTACTTTATTTTTTATGGGCTTTAATGTTCTTATATAAGCGATCACATTTAACAGATCTTCTTTAGCCATGCGATTATATGTATAGTAAGGCATTAATGGAAATAATGTATCTCCATTTTTACTGATGCCTTGTGTTACAGCCCTTACGACTTCCGCATCTGTCCAGTTGCCAATTCCTGTTTCCGCATCAGGAGTAATATTTCGTCCATACACAGTTCCGGGAATACCATGGCCTGGAGTAAATGCATATCCACCGCCCCCTTCGGTTCCGGGTATAACCGGGCCTGAGAATTTGGTATCATCCGCCTCGCTATGGCAATGTATACACAAGGCCACATGATTTGCCAGATATTCTCCTTTTTTCAATACTGTTTTTATAGAATCTTCTTTGTTGCTTGCCTGTGGCGCAGACTTGTTATTGTTGCAGGCTGAAAAATAACTGGTGGCAATCAGCGCTATGCAAATAGCAGTTAATACAAAAATTTTTTTCATGTTGGTTGATTAATGGTTGCAAAAATGCAATACGGTATAAAAGATAAAGAAATTTTTGATAAAAGCAAAAATTTTGGCTTTTATGATCCTAAAAAAGACAATTCTCAGCTGCGGAGTAAAGAAACTACTTCTAAATCGTTGTTGAGCACCACCATTGACGGTTGGTATCCAGAAAAAAGTTTACCCAATTTATCTTCGGCTTTTAATACCTGTGCCGGGTAAAGGCTGCACATCCGAAGTGCTTCTGCCAGTTCAATGCCGGCATGGTCAACAAGATTCTTTACTGCTTTATTCATCATTAATGCAGAGCCGCTAAGAATACCAGCTGCTTCATACTTATCTCCAGCTGCTTTATGCTGGTAAAATCCTTCGGTGTTGGTGGTTACTGCATCGGTTATGACAAACAATCTTTCTTTCATTATTCTTTTGGCAATTCGTATTGCTGCATAGTCCACATGATGGCCGTCCGGAATAATGCTTGCCATTATTTTATCGTCATCCATTGTTGCACCCACTAATCCCGGTTGCCGGTGTTGGAGAGAACTCATTGCATTGTATAAATGCGTAACCGTGCCGATGCCATTTGTAAAAGAATTTTTTGCTTCATTATATGTTGCATTGCTATGCCCTGCAGAGATGATAATATTATGTGAGAGAATGAGATCGATAACTTCTTTGCTACAAACTTCCGGCGCCAATGTTATTACTTTAATTACACCTTTGCCATAGTTTAATAACTGTTCTGCTTGTTGTATTGTTGGTGAATGTATAAGTGATTCAATATGTGCACCCCGTTTT
>JAYUYX010000031.1:0-17540 GCA_043752205.1 Chitinophagaceae bacterium | reverse complement strand
GACAGGTATTGCTGCAGGTGGGATATTTTATAACGTCCAGCCCGGAACTGCTGCCCAATTGAAAATATAAAGTTGAAGTTAACAACAAAAAGCCAAATTGAAACTCGTCTGCCCGAACTAAAGTACAGCGATGCAAACAGCCGAAGTTTCAACATCCAGCCCCACTTGCAGCAATACCAATGTTACCTGCTGCTTTGTCCCGTCCACCGATATTTGCTACTATAAGTTTTGTCGTCATTAACTACTTTATACTTGATGTCTGGATGATTATGCACAAAATAATATTGTACCATGTCCGCATACTGATTGTTTGAATACAAAATGAGGGAATTGTCTTTATCCCACACTCCACTAAGAATAAAGTCTGAACTCATGTCGCCAATAAAATGGTTGCCATACTTTGGAATTTGTCCACCAGGTACAATAATAGAAACATGTATAAAGTTCAGGTTGTGCTCATCATTTATGTATCTATAAGCAATCAATTCGTGCTGTCCATTCGGTGATGTTTGTCTAAACTCAATTATTAGCTTAGCATTTGGTTCAATATAGTCGTATGAGGACACTTGAACTTTTACATCATTTACTACTGTGTCTTTAAAAATTGGATGTTCTCCACTTCTCACATAGGGGATAGTGTCGAACTTAGCGGAAATTGTTTTGTTGTCAAGCCATTTGAAACGGTCAAAAGAATTTGTCAGTGTAAATAGCCGAAGGTTTTTTGAAGTGTCACTTGGTTTTAAAACCGCTGTACCTGCTGCTCCAGTTCCGAATGCTCCTTGGTCAATACCATAACTCAATAATAACATTGAATTGTCAGGCGATGGCACTCGCCAAAATTCAACAACGTCTTTATCGGTTTTAAATACCTCCTGCTTCCTGTCATAGGAAACACAACCAAATAAAAATGTCGCAATAAAAGGGATTATGAATTGTTTCACGATGTCGTTTAAAGTAGCAGGTAACGTTTGTATTTACGCAATTAGACGAACCCTCAACTATACATAACTCATTGATTATAAGAATGGGTCTTGTTCGTTTTTTATATTGTAGAGTTGCGTCAATCTAATTACCAATCCAAAGTAAATGTTTTATTTAACTCGTCCAAAACATTAGGAAAATTTATTAATGTCTCCCTTTTTACATGTAAGTACTTTTCTGTGGTCTTAATATTCATATGCCCCAGCAGATCTTTTATATACCTGATATCAATCCCTTTTTCCAGCAAATGTGTGGCAAAGCTATGCCGCAGGCTATGTATGCCCACATCTTTACTTATATGAGCTTTATCTTTTGCAGTTTTAAATATCTGCTGAGCACTGCGGACACTGTAAGGTTCACCCGGCTTTAAAGGATTCTCAAAAACATAATGCTTTGGCCTGGGGTTACTGTTTTTTATATAGGCCCTCAAAATATCAAGCAATAAAATGCTAAGGCCGGCATACCGGTCTTTTTTGCCTTTTGCCTTTTCAATAAATAATTGCATACGGCTGCTGTCAACATCTTTAAGTTTGAGATTCACAACCTCACTCACTCTTAAACCGGCGCTATAAGCCGTAAAAAGTATGGCCTTATGTTTTATGTTGGCAACTGCATTAAACATTCTGCCTATTTCTTTTTCCCCTAAAACCTTCGGCAGTTGATCTGCCTTTTTTGGCCGCGGTATCTCCCAAAAGAATTTTTCTCTTTTTAATACCTGCTCATAATAAAATTTCATTCCATTAATGCGGCTGTGCAGGCTGTTTTCAGTAAGCTTCAGTTTTTCGTAGCAATGTACCAGGTACTTTTTTAAATGGGCAGGCGTTAATTCATCGGCCGGTATATTATTGAGCAGCATCAGTAATTGCGTCATTTCACCCAGGTATGTTTTAATGGTAGATGGACTGTAAGCCTTTAGTTTCAATTGTTGCTCCATAGTGGGCAAAACATGTGCATTGGCAACATGTATTTTGCCGGGTTTATATACAATGGAAGCATTTTGTAAAATAGCAGGAGTTACCGTGGTGGTTAGTTTGGTTGCCAGCGTTTTTCTGGCCTGTAAAAAGCCTTTTAGTTCAGCATCATCTATTTCCACTTTCCCTTTTAAAGCAACCAGCAGCTTATCATAATCAGCTTTGCTTAATGGAATGTACCAGCAGCCATTTGTCTTGCTCCACTTTGCCCCTGCATATTTTTGTATGATCCCATTTAGGGTTTCAGATCTCTTAAAAAATATACCAATACATTCCTTTCCCCGGTGTATAAAACTGGTTAATTTAACGTTTTGCATCAATAAATATAAAAAATTCTTTTCAACCTTTCAACTTTACACAACTTCAGTAACCCATTTATCCCCTGCCCCCACACGCCTTTGCTTTTTTTCTGCAGGCGGTGAATACCGGGAAAATTCAATTAATGGGCCATCATCTTTTGTTTGATCATTCCGGCAGCTTTGGTATAACCTCCTTCTGCACCATCCACAAAATGAACATGGCGATCGTACATGTTACGTACATAACATGACATGATGGACTCCTGGCTAACATAAAGTCCGTACCAGATCTCACCCTTACTTTCAATTGTATTTAACGCAGTTTCAAGCAAATTCCTTTGTTCAGCAGTACCCGATATCACGGTATTAATTCTTCCATCAATTACCAGTGTATCTGACATATCAACCAGATTATTGAGATATACTTTTCCTTTTTTTGTTTTAAAATAAAAAAAACCAAGAATTGTTTTTATCCAGTGCAGCAAGATGTGAAAAGGCCTAAAGCCTCCCATCCGGGCCTGCATTTCTAAACCGATCCTTGTAAGCGTAGCTTTAAGTTTTAGTTTGGCAATGGTTATGGGTTTACGCACCTGTGGCTCTCCATATATTTTATCCAGCGAGTCCATTACTTTTTTAAAAACTACCGACTGCTTTGTTCCTTCACGGGCAATTACCAGTAAACTCACAACTTCAGAAGAATTTTCGGGCGGTTTTATTCTATCCCAGCGACATTGCATACCACTAAGGTCCAGCTCATCTTCCGCAGCTGGCTGTGCTGCATTCAGGTAATCTTCGGCTTTTATTTTTTTTTCTGCATATATCAATCCATCTCCCAGCAACACAGGAATGGCAAACAGGTCAGAGGTTTTTAGTTTACTTATCCTGAGTGCCTGCTTTTGTGTATAGATATCTGCCACGGGTACATGGCCAACCCTGAGGTCGAGTTCGAAATTGTTCTTTGTATTCTCTTTATGCTGCAGCAATGCATCCATGGCGGGTTGTAGCAACGTGGGCGGAATAATGAATGTAGCACCATCTCCGCCAAAAAAGAATGGGAAACTAATGTTTGCTTTATAAGCGATATTAAGTAAGGCCACGATACTGCCTGTTGCAACGAGGTTTATTGTTTCATGAAGGCCGTTGTTGATTGCGGCAGTGGAATTTTTTACATCTGTGATAAGCACATGCCAGTTAGCAGGAACTTTAAAAAAAAGATGTTCCTCTGATAAAAGATCGCTTAGCGAAATCTCATTGATGGGTAGCCGTGTGTAGAAAAGATCGTTATTTACTGCCGCCATACCTTTCATTTTAATTCCACAGGCAAGTTAAGTTTTTTCCAGGCAATGCATTTTCCCGGCCGTTATGTAAAAACTTTGTACATATTTATCTTGCAAGCTTTCTTTTTTCTAACCATACTTTCAAAGTATCCCAAAAACCGGGTGCATACTCCCAGGAAAAGGGTTCGTTATAATAACCGGTTTTTGCAAGCAAACCGCTGTGGCCGCTGTTGGGAATTATCTTTACGGTAAAGTCTTTGTTCCCTGCTTTTTTTAGGGCGTCAAAAACTCTTGGATAACTTTTTTGAGAGTTTACATTCCAGTCTTTTTCTGCCATTAACCATAGTACAGGCACTTTTACTTTTTTTAGATAATCATAAGAATCGTACAATAGATTTTTTTGTAACCATGCCCAGTTTTTTTCTGATCTTGTAGATTTAATTCTGGGCTTTGGATACACTTCTTTAAACCAGCTTGCATTTTTATAACTTAGTATAACTGAGTCACCCTGCTCCCAGTTTTTTCCTTGTAGTGCTGTTTGCATATAGCTCCTGTCAAGTCTTATCATTTCTTCTATATCTTTTTCCTTAAAGCCATCTGCTAAAGCAATACCTCTGTTCTCATGCAGCATAGTCTCCATTACATTTTGCCCGGAACCCACACGCATTAATAAGAAAGCAACATCTTTTGATCTTGCGGCAGCCATCGAACCTATCCACCCGCCCTGGCTGTTTCCAAGTATGCCAATTTGTTTTGTGTTGATATTCTTTTGTTTTTTTAGAAATTGTATTCCTGCAACAACATCATCAGCCAATTCATCAAAACTGGCTATTTCCCAATCACCGCCTGATTCACCTGCTCCCTGTTTATCGAAAGTGAGTACAGCTATCCCAAGTTGTAAAAAATAAGTAGTAAAAAAAGCCACGCTCCGGGTAGCCGGGCCGGAGCCATGGGCAAATACTACGGCGGCATGCGGTTTAGTTGTAACAGGCATATATAAGTCGCCTTTCAATGTTCTTTTATCTTTTATAAAAGAAACAGCACGCCTGGTGTGAGCAAATATTTTTTTTCCAATTAGTGGAGTTCCATTCTCAATTATTTTTAAACTGCTTACATTATTTTTATTGTCCCATAAGAAGGTAAATAACTTAGTGCTGTCATTATTATCCCGGAATGTATTATTCTCCACTGGTATTAAAGCTCCAAGTTTTAAAGTTTTAAGATCTAAGTAAACAAGGCTCTTGAATTCATCAAAAATTCCAAGGGTTATGCGATGGTCATTTCCAAGATCATAAGTTCCTTCATATGCGTACAGGTCATTTTTATTTACAGTAGCTGGTTGCGCCTGAAGAAGATGAGCACAGATAAGAAAAATGAAGCTGAAAAAAATTGACCGCATATTATTTTGATTTTGATATAAATTTTAAGCTGAGGTTGCTGCCGGAAAATTATTTTTTATCCATTCCTTAGTAGTGGTAAGGTTTGGGTATTCATTTCTGAATGCAGCCAGGTCTTTTACAAAAAGCGAATCATTTTCATTTATCCATTTAAACATTTTGTATAGATTTTTGCCCATCACCAGTCTTGTTATGAGCATGGGCATTTTTTGAAATTTTACCGATTTGCCTGTTGCTTCTGAAAAAATTTGTGCCAACTGCTGCATATCCATTTCTTCTGCGGCCAGGTTAAAGGTCTTGCCCATATGTTTTTCCGGATCAAGAAAAATCCCGGCAGCTATTTCACCAATATCTTTTGAAGCAATGAATTGCTGCATAACATTTTTGTTTACCGGTGAGGGTAGCTTTCCTTTCAGTATCCTGCTTTTAACCTGGGGTAATAAAAAATTTTCCAATATAGAGCAGGGCCTGATGATGGTATAGGGTAAAGCGATAAGTTTGATATGATCCTCAATTTTGGCCTTACTATCCCAATGTGGTATACCGGTGTTTGCATCGCTTCCTATAACCGATGAGTAAACAAAATGCCTGATCCCGTATTCCTTTGCCTGGTTGGCGAGTGTAATTCCCTGTTGTATCTCTTTGTCAATACCGTTCTCGTAAGTGAGCACACAAAATATCCCGTGAGCATCTCTAAGCTGATCACGGTAGGTTGCAGTATCATCCAGGTCGCCTGTTATAATTTGAGCACCCAGGGTTTTTAATTTTTGTGCAGCAGCAGAAACGGGATTTCTTGTAAGTGCTTTTACTGTAAAGCCATTATTAATTAAACTTTCAACGGCAGCACATCCCTGCCTGCCGCTGGCGCCTGTAACAAAAATTATTTTATCGTTTTGCATAAGCCTGTTTTTAGTAAGAGTTTTTACTTTACTATTTTCTCTTTAGCATCCAACACTTCAATGTCAAATACCAATATACTGTTTGGCGGAATAGTGGCTGAACGGGTGCGTATGCCATAAGCACTGCCGGAAGTGATGAACAACCTCATCTTTCCACCCACCCTGCAATGAGCCAACCCAAGCTGCCATCCTTTTATTAACCTTTCCAAAGGAAATGTTGCAGGCTTTTCTTTGGTTTGATCAAATATACTGCCATCGCTGTACAGCGATCCTTTGTAATGGACGGTAAGTGTATCAGTCACTTTTACCAATCTTCCGGTACCTTCTTTCAGTGATTGATAAAAAACGCCATCTTCATAATTAACACTGTCTTTCGGCAGTTTGCTCCGCAGCATATCTTCTTCCAGCTTTTGTTGGTACAGGCTGTCGATATTACTCATGTGGCGTAATACCGGTGGTTTGGTTGCTTGTGAATCAAGCGCCTTCCAGGTGCCGTTGCTGCGTAGGAGCCAGTGATTGCTAGATGAGCCTTTGCGGCTTCCGGAGGTAGATCTAATGCTAACAGTATCTCCATAGCTAAGTGTTGAGATGAGTTTCCACTTCTTTTCATCGGGCAGGAATATATACCCTGAGTACAAGGCTTTGCGTTTAGCAGAATCGCTGGCTACTAGGATGAGCAGGGGATAGGTTTCATTATACTTCCAGTCATAGTTCCAGGCTCTGCTCATCCCACGCTCATGGGGATAAACATCTTTGCCCACAACATCTCTGGGGTTTTCGTTTTGAAAAATACGGAATTTGACTATTTTTTGTCCATTATTATAACTTATATGCATGCTGGCTGAATTCGCTGCTATTCTATCACGTCCTTTGCTTTCTGAAATTTTTACTTCAGCATAAAAACCAGTTGCTTTAATGGAATCAGGAACTATATACAGACCTAAATTTTGGCAAAAAGCATTCATACCAAACAGACTGAGGAAAAGTATAAGGCAGTATTTCATAAGCTCATCTATTTTTTATTCCTTTCGAAATTAAAGCTTTTTCAACAGCAGCAATACCGCCAGAAAAAGGATTGCCCTCAACAAGGATTAAACTATGATTATCCCATTTTAATAATAGGCTGGCAGAACTTGACGTCATCTGCATTTTTCGTTGCAGGTGTACAGCATGAAGCGGGGTCAATATATTTTGCTGGCCGTCAAGCAGGTTATTGGCAGCAAGGTCAATAATGCAGATAGATTCCAGATCATTAAGCGGCATACTTATTTTTTTTCTGTATAGTAACACTCTCCAAAAAATGACAGCGAATAAAATACCGAGGCCTAAAAAAATAATACTCAGGGTTTCCGAAAGATATGATCTATCCAAAACAAATAATTGCAAAATACAGTTAGCTAAAAATATAAAGGCAAGCAACCCGGTCACAAAAAGAAAAGTGCTTGTCCACTGTGCAGGCTTTTTGGTTATGTATAATTTATTCCCGTTCTCATAAACTATGGTTCCTGATGATTCTGCGAGTTTTATCATAACCGGTAATTTAGATCGTTTCAGTAAAGCTACATAACAGAATTTACTCCTGTCCCACAAAACTATCCTTGATCTTGCCCAATAGATCAGTTTCCAGCATACGCTGTGCAATGCGGATCATATTCTTAAATGCCATGGCGTGGGAGATACCGTGGCCAATGATCACCGGCTTTGATACGCCGAGAACGGGAACACCACCATATTGTTCAAAATTAAAACGGTTAAAATGTTCATCATCAATATTGCGGCGCTTGCTGATGTCGTAAAAGCTTTCCGCCATCTTTAATATCACGTTGCCCGTAAATCCGTCGCAAACAAAAACATCAGCCTTATTCATTAAAATATCACGGCCCTCTATATTACCAATAAAATTTACCTGTTTGTTTTCTCTAAGCAGGGGATAAGCGGCCTGCGCCAGGATATTGCCTTTGCCTTCTTCTTCACCCAGGTTAACCAATCCAACTTTAGGATTCTCAAAATTTAAAATGTATTTGGCAAATAAAGAACCAAGTATAGCAAACTGGTTCAGGTTCTCGGGTTTGCAATCGGCATTCAATCCAACATCAACCAATAAACCGAGTGTACCATCTTCTCTTGGCATATAAGCGCCAATGGTTGGCCGCAGTATACCTTCAATAGCTTTTATGCTGAACAGGGCGCCTACCATCATAGCTCCGGTATTACCTGCACTGATGAAAGCATCGGTTTTGCCTGTTGCCAATAACTGAAAGCCTATAGCAATGGATGATCGTTGTTTTTCTTTAAGTGCCTTGGTGGGATGTTCGTTCATTTCAATCACTTCATCAGCATGAACGATGCTGTATTTACCTGCAGGGATCGGGTGATCGGCAAGGCATTTTTCTATTTGGGCTTCATCACCAATTAAAGTTAGTTGTATATCGGCTGTGGTATTGCTTAAGAATTCGGCGGCTCCCTTAACTGCTTCCAGCGGAGCAAAATCGCCTCCCATCATGTCCAGCCCTATATTCATACTATCTTCTTTAAATGCAAAATTCTAAATCCCAAACTCGGTTTATCGAATTTCGGATTTAGAATTGATACTTTGAAAAATATTATGCTTTCAGCGGAGCTTTCTCTGCTACAACTTGTCCTTTGTAATATAATTTTCCTTCGCTAACATGGGCACGATGACGTACATGTGTTTCGCCGGTTGTCTTATCAACACTCAAAGTAGGCTCACTTGCCTTATAATGTGTTCTTCTTTTTGCACTGCGTTGTTGTGAGTGGCGCCTTTTTGGATTTGGCATAATTGTATTTTTTTATTTTAAACTTGAAAATTTGATTTATAGTATTTAGTATAAAGACAATGGATTTAATCTAAAATACTTTATACTCAATACTTTTTTTTATTTTTTATTTTTTACTTTTTTCTTTCTTTGTTTTTTTGAACTGGTCAAGGCCTTTCCACAACTGGTTGGCATTGGTCTGTTCTTCCTTTACTTCCATCGTCTTCAGTTTTTCCAGCACTTCTTTGTTGCATTGCGGTCCGCCTATCTCTGCTTCGCTGCACATTTTCTGTAAAGGAAAACTCAGCAGCACAAACTCATATATCCAGTTGCCTACATCAATATGACTTTCTGTACGGGAGATATACTGTACATCCGGATTTTCTTCCTGGGCATTCATCTCATCAGGATTTTCAACCAGTTTAACCAACATGTTAAACTCATCCCAGATATCCATGCCCAGTGGATTGCCACAGCGGTCACAGGTAATATCTGCTTTACCACCAATTTCAAACTTAAGCAGCATAAAACTGCCCTTTTTATCGAGCTGTAATTTTATATTTGCCTGGCAATTGGTAAAATCAGGATTCCCTTTTTCAACAAAGAACTTATCATCCACTACGTAATTAAACTCATGAATTCCCTGCTTTAATCCTACAAATGCTATCTCAAAAGTCCGCTTACTCGCCATTACGTATGGTTTAAAGGACGGCAAAGGTAAGGGAAAATTTGCAATTTTTAGGTTGAAAATAGATTTTATCTGCTGTTCGGCTATTGATTAATTTTAGGGCTGATATGAAATTTAAAAAATACTTATTTTTTATACTTGCTTTAGCAGTAATTGCGTTTTTTATACATATTTATTCTAATGATCCCTTACGTGTGGAAAGCCAATATTCAACCGGTATTTACCCTGCATTTGGGCGTTTTTTACGCTATATATCGGGCTGGCCTCCTTTCAGCTTAGGAGACATACTATATGGATTGGTTATTATATGGATCATATGGAAACTTGTAAAAGGCATTAGGGCAATTATTAAAAAACAAGTCACCCCCCATAGTTTTTTTATTGGCATAACCAAAGTTCTTCGTATCCTCCTGATCACTTATATCATATTTAATATTTTTTGGGGTATTAATTATAACCGTGCTGGTATAACCAGCCAGGTAAAATTGAAACTGGATAAGTATACACAGGAGGATTTAAAAACAATTAATACGCTGCTGGTACAAAAAACCAATGCCTGCAAACAAATGCTGGTTCAGTCGGGATTTAAATATCCATCAAACAAACAATTGTTTACACGTGTGGAAGAAGTGTATAAAGCTGCAGAAGCTGTTTACCCTTTTTTACATTATCAACCGGCTTCCATAAAACCATCTTTATGGGGTTGGCTGGGTAACTACATGGGGTTCACCGGTTATTATAACCCATTTACAGGCGAAGCACAGGTAAATACTTTAGTGCCTAAATTTTTGCAATCTTTCACAGCCTGCCATGAAGCAGCGCATCAATTGGGTTATGCCCGGGAGATGGAAGCTAATTTTGTTGCCTATCTGGCAGCTACTGCTTCGCAGGATACCTCTGTACTATATTCTGTCTACCTCGACTTATACATGTACAGCAACCGAAACTTTTATGCAAGCGATTCAACAACCGCAAAAGAAATTGGCAAACAACTACTACCTGCTGTAAAGGCAGATTTACAGGAATGGAGAGCATTTAATAAAAAATACAGAAGCCCGATAGAGCCGATTTTTAAATGGGTGTATGGAATTTATTTAGAACAAAACCAACAGCCACAGGGCGTTTTAAGTTATGATGAGGTAACTGCTTTCATTATTGCGTATTATAAAAAATATGGGAAAATATAAGAATGTTAAGGATACTTGTTACGTTTGATTTTTTAAGACATTAAATATTCCTTAGGTAAAGAAATCAAAACCTCACTTTATTCCTGAACACAGGATCAAAAATTATTTGTGACTCAAAATGGTCAAGCCACTCCTGTAGGTGTTTCTTTTCTGTAGCAGCCAGGTCATTAAAGAAGATTGCCCATTCCATCTTTGTGCCATCCTTCATGGTTAAATAAACAACACGTGTAAATGCATAAGTTGAATTGCTACCAGCAGCTCCGTAGTGCTTATATTTTTTTTGAAATTCCTTATTCTCCATGGGGTATTCAACAACTTCTCCAACCGGAAAAAAAGCATCCTCATCCAATACTTCCCTGTTGTTGAGGGCCTGTGCAATGCCTGTATATTCTTTTGTGGTGGAAGAAGGTAGATTATCGCTCCACATTTTCTGCATTTTTGCACTAAATTGTTCAGGTTTAAAACCTGCTTTTAAAGTGCTGTCTTCTTTCAGGTCCATATGAAAATAATAGGACTCCATACTGTATTTTTTATCGGAGTATTTGGCCAATGCTTTCAGCAATTTATCTTCCGATGATTTTTTTGGTATTTGGTAAACAAACATAGAGCCTGCTAAAGGGAAGATAGCTGTGTGTTGCTTTAATTTAAACAGCGTAATGTTATCTTTCACATTATCAAAACCTAAAAGATCCATTAAAAAATCGGCATTGGCATTGCAGTCAAACATCATCATGCCCCGGGCAATGTCAACCAGCTTTACACTGCTATTCTTTATTTCATTATGCGTTTTAAGATATTGCAGCCAGGTATTATATGCAGTACTATCAATATAAGGCATGTAAAATTTCTCTACATCCTCCAGCTTTGCATAGCTGTTCTCATTGATCATTTCGTGGGTTGACTGCTGAGCAAATTCAATGGCGATCAACAGCTTTACGGTGCCGGCAAGTGGCATCAATTTATTCTCATTAAGGCGTGCAATGGCAGTATCGTTGCGGTTTATATATACTGAAGCCCTTGTTCTGTTGGTATTAATAAAATTAAAAAACGAATCTGCCAGGGCTGGTTGTAATTGTGCGTGGACCGGGGAGCAGCCAAGCACAATAATAAAAAAACAAAATATCTTGAAAGATCCCGCAGAACGGAAAAGGGTAATTGTCATAAGGTTAATTTGCAAGACAAAATACCAATATATTTTTTCTCCTTAAAATTTATTCTTCCACATCATACTCTCCACGGGCTTATTATGCTGACCACTGTATTTTGCATTTTTCTTTTCATTGTATTTTACTTCAATCTCTCCATCAACGGGGAAATAGATCAACTGCCCGATGGGCATACCTGCATAAACCTTTACGGGTTGCTTTACAGAAATTTCCAGTGTCCAGTTACCGCAAAAACCTACATCCCCTTTACCGGCGGTGGCATGTATATCAATGCCCAGGCGGCCTGTACTTGATTTACCTTCCAGGAAAGGAACATGAGCATGCGTTTCGGTATATTCTTCCGTTACGCCAAGGTAAAATTCATGAGGGTATAAAACAATACCTTCTTCGGGTATATCAAAATGCTCAATGGTATTATGTGCTTTAGCATCCAGCTCTTTATTCACATACCTGGCCAGGTGTTTTCCTAAATGCACATCGTAACTGTTACTGCCCAGGCATTCCCTGTCGTAAGGTTCAACTTTAATGCTGCCTTTTTCCATTTCTTCTAATATCCTTGTATCGCTTAAGATCATGTTAATCAGTTAACCGGTTAATTCGTTAATTTGTATCAATAATTTCAATTGGCTGCAATCTAAAATCTTAAATCGTTTTAATGCCACTCGTTTATCAACAAAATATTAACGCAACTACTAAAATTGCAGTATGGCATATTACAGAGCATGAAGATTTTTTCCTGGCATCAGTACCGGTGCAAAGGGAAATCAGGCACTGGCATAAACGGCTGCAGCACCTTGCAGGGCGGTTATTACTTAAAGAAATGTACCCTGACTTCCCGGTGGAAATGATACTTGTAGCCGATACCAAAAAACCTTTTTTAGAAAATGAACCTTTTCATTTTTCTATTTCACATTGTGGGGATTATGCTGCAGCCATGGTAAGTAAAACTTCAAGGGTAGGGGTGGATGTTGAACTGATTAAAGAGAAGATCAAGTTGATTCAGCATAAGTTTACAGGTGAGGAAGAACTTAAAATATTTGCAGAGCACCCTGCGGACAATATTCAATACCTGCCCGTCCGGCAGGCGGGTTCAATATTCAATATTCAATGCTTAACCTTATGCTGGAGCGTTAAAGAATCGGTTTTTAAATGGTGGGGTAAGGGTGCAGTGGATTTTAAGGATGATATTATCATCAGGTCAGTAACAGGTATGCCGGAGCAAGGCATTGTTCACTGCGTTTTAAAAAATACATTTGAGCTGGATGTACATTACCTGTATTTCAACAATAATATTTTAACCTGGTTATTAACAGAACGGTGACGGACCTGGCGCAAGCGGATCCTGGTTGAGCAGGCTTTTCATTGTTTGATACAAATCAGGATAATATTTTCTCAATTCAGCAGGCTTTTCAAAAAATAGCTCTACACTTTCAGCCCAAAACTCCTGAAAATTCTTTTCAGCATATTCGGAATAAAGACCAACGCCTGTTACCGTTTTTTCTGAGTTGTAAGCTTTATTGCCATCCACATTAAAACTATCATAGAAACCCCTGAAGTTCTTATCTACATTTTCTTCTGCTTCAAAGGTTTGGTAATACAGTGCATGGGCAAGTTCATGCAGGCCAACGTTTAGACCGTCGTTGGGATTTTCATAGCCATCCAGGAAGTGTTTCCAGGAAAGATTGATAGCGTGGCCTGAAACATTTCCTTCCAGGAAACAAAGAATAGGGTGCACCCGTAAAAATTCCTGCGGGTATATATGAATGAATTTAAAATAGGGAAGCAGGTATTTCTTTAAGCCAAATGTAAGTTGTATGGCTGCGGCACTAATCAATACGGGCATTTCTTTATACTTCTTTTCTCCGTGTATTTTAAATGTTTTGCAGGCTATGAATTTTTTGAGTCGCTGTAAGAAAATAAGCTGTTGATCTGCAGCCAGCCGTGTGTAATACGAAGATCTTTTAGTCAGTATCTCTTCGAGCTGATTGTTTGAAAAATCCAGTTCGTTGCCATAGTAAGTATAATATTCTTTCCCAGAATTTTCTTCGCTGCTATAAAAAACTGTGGTTGCAGGCCGGGCTTGCTTTACATTCTTTCTCGCCTTTAAAAAGATGATTACAAAGATGGTTATGAAAACAAAAATAAATGCATTTCCAGGAACATACTGTTTTCCATTTTCTATATCCTTTGCTAAAGAATTTTGTAATTCTCTTACTATTTTATTATTGCCAGCTAATGCGGAATCTACCTGGGATGGTAATTGCCATGGGTGCAATGCAATTAAAATATCTTTCCCACCCGGTAAAATAATGGTACCGCTTACATTTTCATCATAAGTACTTACATGGTAAGTAGTATCAAAAGGCATCAGTTAGTTATTCAGTTTTCAATTTCGGGTTCATCTGTTCCATCCAATAAAGGAATATCAGCAATAGATGCACCTGCAATGCCTTTTACCGATCCGTACATGCCGCTTGTGCTTATCAAAACTTTTTCCAGTTGCTTTTCACGTTCCTTCCATATTTTCTCCATCTGGATACGTTCTTTTGTTATTCCCTGTTTCATGGCCATAAAGCCTTCTGTGATGGCTTCCACCTGTCCCCTAAATTCAATGCCGGTTAAATAATCATACAGCATCTGCATCTTATCAGCTTTGCCCTCCTGTCTTTTGTGTGCTTCATAAACGTTCATGATACTGCTTCGCAGCACATGTGCAACACTTTTTAATTCGGTAAAATTACAAACCCAGATGCCTTCTTTTTCTCCAAACCTTTCCATATCTTTTGGAAAGGCCTGGGTTACCAATATGGCCGCATCAGCAGATTGGTTCCTTTTATCATTCTTTAATTTATCTATCCAGCTATTGCTCCAGCCCTTGGTGCGTTTGCTTTCATAAATTATCTTACCGCATACCGTGCCGGAGCTGTTGCGGATCACCTGCATGCAATCGGCCCCTTCAACACCTTTGCCAACTTCAATTACAAGGTCGAAGGGGAAGCTTTCCTTTAATATTTCTTCCAGTAAAATTTCCTGGCTTTCACCCTGTAATTGCATGCTGCCCTGTTCACTTTTTCGTTTGAGTTCCTCTATCAGCTTTTGCTGCTGATCCATCTGAAGCTTAAATTCTTTTGTCTTCAAATCAAATAATTCCTGCTCACGCTTAATAGTTGTTTCCTCAATCTCTTTTCTTTTTTCCAGGAACCTTTTTTCAATTTCAAATTCCATATTCTTTTGCTTTTCTTCCAAAGCATTTTTATCACGCATGAGGTCCAGCTCTTTCTTCTGCATTTCCTGCAATTGCTGTGTTTTAACCCTGGCTTCCTCTTCAAGTGATCTTAATTTTGTGGCAGTCTCTTCACCTGCTTTTTTAAGGGTATCACTTACCAGCAGTATTTTTTGGTTTTCAAAATCTTCTTCTTTCTTCTTTTGCCAGTCCTGCATTTTACCACGTAGCTTTTTCTCTACCTCATTTTTCAGGCTTTCATTCAGCTCAAACTGGTGGCCACAACTAGGGCATGTAATATCATTTGCCATTTGCATACTGTTTTAATAAAGGGTACAAATTAATTAATAAAAATCCGATTCAACTCAAAATATGTAAACCCTTTAAAGATTTTCTAAGAATGTTAAATCCATGTGAAACAATAATTACGTACTTGTTAAGCATGTCAGTCCCAATCCCTTCGAAAGCTATTACTTAAGCCTTTTTGTTCAACCAATTCATGAAAGTTTACAATCACTTTCAAATTTAAAAATTTATGAAACAAAAAATTTACGCGGCAATCATGCTTTTTGCAATGATTGTCAACACTTTTCCGGTTTGGGCATCCAGCCATCGGGAAGCCCCTATGATTGCCGATGATCCTATGGCTGACAATACCGATGTGTATGCTTTTAAAAGCCCTTCAGATCCTAATAAGATCATCCTTATTGCCAATTACATTCCTTTTCAGTTACCACAGGGAGGCCCTAACTTCAGCCATTTCAGCGAAAATGTGCGTTACGAAATTCATGTTGACAATAATGTAGGTACGCAGGGCGATGATATTGTTTACCGCTTTAGTTTCAACAGGAAAAATGAAGACCCGTCAACTTTTTTCAATATTCGCCTGGGTAAAGAAAATCTTAAAACAACTTACACTTTAGAAAGAAGTATGGATGGCGGAAAATCTTTCAGCACCATCTTAACCAAGGGCATCGTGCCTCCTCCAAATATTGGTGACCGCTCAATTAAATCAGGCGTTGGTTTAGGCGCACCAAGCTATGAAGCTTTAATGACAGCCGCTATTAAAACAGCCAGTAGTGGCGAAAGGGTTTTTTGCGGGCCCGTTGATGATCCATTCTTTGTTGACCTTGGTGGAATTTTTGACCTTGGTGATGCTCCACGCCAGGGACCTACACGGCCAGAAGATGGTTTAAAATGCTTAAATGTTTCGACTATCGCACTTGAAGTTGATATTTCTACTTTACAAAAAGATCGCAAATCCCTTAACCAGGCTGCAAATATTCTGGACCCTAATTATGTTATCGGTGTATGGGCATCTGCAAGCCGCCAAAAAATTTCTGTTTTAAATGAAGTTAGCAAAGATGGTAAAGGAGATGATGAATTAAAAGAAACGCATTCCGGCCCCTGGATACAGGTATCAAGACTGGGCATGCCTTTAACAAACGAAGCTGTAATTCCAGTTGGAGATAAAGATCTTTGGAACAGGCTAACCCCTTACCAGGATCTTTCAAGATTAAACAGGTTTGGCAATTATTTTTATAATCCCGAACTGGCTTTGTATATGGATGATGCACAATTTGGCGGTGCAGTTCCGGCATTTACTCCATTAAGAGTTCAAAAAAATTCCTTAGGACAATTTGGATTTGGTAACGGGCAAAATGGTTTGTATGGTTTAAAAGGCAATGCTGCTTTAAATGGCACAGCTTTAAGCGAAGCAAATTTTGGGAGCTTATTATTACCCGGCCCTAACAAACCGAGATCTGTTGATCTTTGGCCTATCTTTCATACGGGGGTTCCCAATTTAAGACCTTATCAATTGGCAACAGGCAAGGAGGGTAATCCACTTGCTTCAGGAAAACCATTTATAAGCAACTTCCTGCCAAATGGCGGTGATATGCTTCGCCTCAATATGGCTGTTCCTGCAACGTCACGTACCTCAGATGATTTCAGTTCAGAAGGATTGGTGCAGGCAGCTGTGTTAGGATTAGTTGATCCAAGATTTAACACTAATACAAATATAGAGTTCATTCCAAACATGGATGGATTTCCCAATGGAAGAAGGCTGGAAGATGATGTAACCAGGATAGAATTGCAAGCAGTGAGTGGTATCGTTTTAGCGGCGATAGGATTGTGGTATGATGATTATATACCAGGTACAAGTCCAAGTCCCGTTACTCCACAACTATTAAATGTTCTAACCTACAACACGGGAGTTAGTAAGAATGATACTACATTTAAAAGTTCCTTCCCTTATATGCAAACACCATGGGCAGGAACACACAATTGCGATTGTGCTCCACCACCATCAGCAAACAGGTCAAATAGCTTATTGAACTATGGACAGACAAATATTAATAAAGGGTTTGGTTCGATCATAGCAGTACCGGAGATCGTTATGAAAACTTCCCCCAATCCATTTGTAAGTGGAACTACTATTCAATATCAACTTAAAACTCCCGCACAGGTAAATATATCTGTTTACGATGTTCAGGGCGTTGAAGTGAAAACGTTAATCAATAAAAGACTTGCTGCAGGCAGTTACACAGAACGCTTTGATGCTACAGGCCTTGGATCAGGAGTATATTTTATTAAAGTTTCAAAAGACGGAGTTGTAAAACAAACGCTTCGTGTTGTAAAAGGATAATATCATTCATTTAAAAGAGGCTGCACTT
>JAYUYX010000030.1:0-17563 GCA_043752205.1 Chitinophagaceae bacterium | reverse complement strand
TATCTTCCTTCTGGATACTTTCTTCTTCATTCAGCAATGGCTCATTTAATTCAACCACCCTGTTCTTAGCCATTCGCTTACGCATTACCATGTTGAGTGTCTCTACAATAAAGGAGAATGCCATACCAAAATAAATATAGTTTTTCAGGTTCATCTGGTGTGCAGCTTCGCTATCCCAGCCTTCCATGATCAGGCTAAGGCCGATCATTACCAGAAATGATAGCGCCAGCATCTTTAAGGTAGGATGCTTATGAATGAATGCAGAGATCTTTGGACTGAACAGGAACATGACCGTCATGGCGATTACAACAGCTGCGATCATGATCTCTACATATTTGGCTGTACCGCCTGCGGTGATGATACTGTCGAAAGAAAAAACAGCATCGATCAGCATGATCTGCCCGATGGCATTTGCCAGGGTTATTTTTTTCTTATTTTGCTGGGATGCATTGGGGTCCTCTCCTTCCAACTTATGGTGTATCTCCATCACCGATTTATAAATGAGGAACAAGCCACCTGCAAGCATTACAATACTGGCCAGGTCAAATCCTTTTCCAAAAAGTGTAAATACTGCTTTTCCTTTTTGAGATAGCAGCCACCCAAGCCCCATCAGCAACAAACTACGTGAAAGAATACCGGTGATCATCCAGATCCTTCTTGCTTTTTTCTGGTCTTTACCTTTGTCTAGGCGGTTGAGTATGATACTAACAAAGATCACATTGTCTATACCCAATACAACTTCCAATACAACAAGAATAAAAAAACTGATAAGACTCTCCGATGTAAATAGATGTGCAAATTCTTCCATGATGTCTTTATATTTTCTGTTGAATAATTTTACAAATATTCTTTACGATACCCGGGCCTTCATAAATAAAACCCGTCCACACCTGCACCAATGATGCCCCTGCATCTATTTTTTCTTTTGCATCCGCCCCTGTAAATATACCCCCGCTTGCAATGATCGGTATTTGCCCGTTTGTTTGCTTGTAAATATAGCTTACAATTTCTGTGCTTCTTTTTTTTACAGGCAAACCACTCAGGCCTCCTGCACCAATTTTGGTCAGTCGTGAGTGGTCAGTCGTGAGCTGATCCCTGCTGGTAGTAGTGTTTGACACAACAAGCCCATCCAGTTTTATTTCCAGGGCCAGGCTGATAACGTCGTCAAGCTGTTCATTAGTTAGATCAGGTGCTATTTTTAACAGGATCGGCTTTGGTCCTGAGCCTGGCAAAAGGTTGAATTTTAAATGTTGAATTTGCAGGTTCGTCAATATCTTATGCAAAGCATCCTTTTCCTGTAACTCCCTTAAGCCGGGGGTATTGGGGCTGCTTACATTCACAACAAAATAATCTACATAATCGTACAGGGCTGTAAAACAGGTTTCATAATCTTTCCAGGCATCTTCATTGGATGTTATTTTGTTTTTACCGATGTTGCCGCCGATGATGAGTGGTGAGTGGTGAGACGTGAGTGGTGAGTAGGTTGACTCACGATTCACGACTGACGACTGACGTAATTTCCAGGCTTGCAATCTTTTGGCAATTGCTTCTACACCATCATTATTAAAACCCATGCGGTTGATGAGTGCCTTATCTTTTGGCAGACGGAATAAACGTGGCTTATCATTCCCTGCCTGGGGCATAGGCGTAACTGTGCCAATCTCTACAAAACCAAATCCAAGTGCTTCCAGTTCGTTAAGATACTTTGCGTTTTTATCAAACCCGGCTCCAAGTCCAACCCTGTTTGTAAATTGAATATTGAATATTGAATATTGGATATTGTTCCCTGAAATAAAAGACTTTCCGATCAGCGCTTTTGTTAGCGGCACCCTGCACAATAATCTCAATACATTCATCGAAAAATAGTGAACAGCTTCAGGAGGAAAAAAGAAGAGAATACTTCGCAGTATTTTATACATGGATTGCTTATCTATTTATATTCTTTTAATTTTTCTATTACTTCCTTTGAAAAAAGTAGCTTTACTAAGCTATCCTCATCATCATAGTTAACAAATCCCCATTCTTTAGCAAACTCATCTTTGATGGCCACTAATTCAGAATCCATTAAGATGACCAGGGTTTTGGTTCCTTTGTCAAGCCTTACATACGTATCACCAAACTGTGCTTTCATTAATGGCAACATCATATTTTCCAATGTAGAATCTTCATAGGTTTTAAATTTCATCCGCATAAGCATGGTATGTTTGATCTTGGTATACTGGCCTTGCTGTATAGAGAAGACGGGAAAGATTTTATTTACCTTAACGGAATCAAAAGAACAACTGAAATCATCCGATTCAAATGAGCTTTTCAGAGCTTCTACAAGCTGCTCACGGGTTGCTATAGTAAATAATTTGGGATATGTATAATCCATTATTTTTTCCAGGTCCTGTAACTGCGTAACCTTCAACATGGCTTCTAATCTTTCCATCAGTTTAGCATTTTCCTGGGCGTAACCATGTATGTTTACAATGAGCGATACAAACAGTAGTACAATTGTTCTTTTCATAAGATTTGATTAGAATATAGTTAGCAAAACCGGAAAAGGATGATGATAGTTTGGCTAAATTTTGTTTTTGTAAAAATACATTTTTTAAAAGCAATTAATTAACTTTGATAAGTTGCATAAACAACTAAATGGCCCTGGTAAAATTAATTATAATCATACATCTTAAAATTGTGGATCATGCAGGAAGCATATATAGTAGCAGGATACAGAACAGCCATTACAAAAAGTAAAAAAGGCGGGTTTAGATTTACCAGGCCGGATGACCTTGCTGTAGATGTTATAAAAGGATTGCTGGCAACCGTACCCCAACTTGATGTAAAAAGAGTGGATGATGTAATTGTGGGCAATGCTGTACCCGAAGCCGAACAAGGCTTACAGGTGGCCAGGATGATCTCGGTGAGGGCAGTTGGTATTCATGCACCCGGCATTACCATTAATAGGTATTGCGCCAGCGGACTGGAAAGTATTGCCATGGCCACCGCAAAGATCAGGAGCGGCATGGCGGAATGTATCATTGCAGGCGGTACCGAAAGTATGAGCCTGGTACCCACAGCCGGATGGAAAGTTGTTCCGTCTTTTACCATTGCAGAAACTGAACCTGATTATTATTTAAGCATGGGATTAACTGCAGAAGCAGTTGCCAAAGAATATAATATTAGCCGCGAAGACCAGGATGCATTTAGTTTTAACAGTCATGCAAAAGCTGGCAATGCCATTAAGGAAGAATATTTTAAATCGGGCATTTTACCCATTACCGTAAATGAAGTTTATTTAGATGGAAAAGGTAAAAAGCAAAAGCGTGATTATATAGTGGATACCGATGAAGGTGTTCGTGCAGATACTACACCTGAAGGGTTGGCAAAATTAAAACCAGCTTTTGCTTTGGGCGGATCGGTAACTGCCGGTAACTCTTCTCAAACAAGTGATGGTGCTGCTTTTGTGATTGTGATGAGCGAAAGGATGATAAATGAACTGGGTTTAAAACCAATAGCCCGCCTGGTAAATTGTGCCAGTGCCGGTGTACACCCACGTATAATGGGTGTTGGCCCGGTTGAGGCCGTACCAAAAGTTTTAAAACAGGCGGGTATGAATATTTCTCAAATTGATTTGATTGAATTGAACGAAGCCTTTGCTTCCCAGGCATTGGCAGTTATCAGAACCTTGGAATTAAATCCCGAGATCGTAAATATAAATGGTGGAGCAATTGCCTTGGGCCATCCTTTAGGCTGCACCGGCTGTAAACTTACCATTCAGCTCACCAATGATATGAAAAGACTAAACAAGAAATACGGTATTGTAACTGCCTGTGTAGGTGGAGGGCAAGGTATTGCAGGAATAATTGAGAACATCCAATAATACTATTATCTTTAAGCTGCATAATACATAATACCAGGACAGCGTTATACTGAGGCAGGGAATCCAATAAGTTAATCTCATCCCTAATTAAACTTTGCTAAATCAAATTAGTCGTATTTATTTAATATCATAGTCACCAAAACAATCGCTATGGACAGAAGAGACTTTCTTACAGCCGGTAAAACTAAAAAGAAGGCACCTGCTAAATCAAAAACTGACCAAATAGTATCTCCGGCACGTACATTAAGTGGTATTAATCCCTACACAGGGCCCTGGGGAACTAATGAAGTTATTCATCTTTTAAAGCGAGCCATGTTTGGGGCTAAAAAAGCCGATGTGGATTATTTTGCTTCCCGTACTATGAACCAGACCGTGGATGAACTGCTTAACCCTACAGCACCAGACCCATTACCACCGGTTAAAGAATATACTACGTCCATACAGCCAGGCACACCCGATGCAAATATTGCACAGGGAACTACCTGGGTAAATGATATAAATAATGATGGTACTGTACAAAGTCAGCGAAGGGCATCATACAAAAAATGGTGGACAGGAGTGATGATTAACCAGGACAGGAGTATAAAAGAAAAAATGACTTTTTTGTGGGTAGATAATTTTGGAAATGAAGCAAACGAAGTGGGTAATGGTAATTGGGTTTATATGCAACATTCTCTTATAAGACAAAATGTGCTAGGTAATTATAAACAAATGGTGAATGCAATTACTAAAGATTACGCCATGCTTCGTTATCTGAATGGTTACCTTAATGTGGCGTCTGCACCTGATGAAAACTATGGAAGGGAACTATTAGAATTGTTTACTTTGGGTAAAGGGCCGGGTTCGCAATACACGGAAGCTGATGTAAAGGAAGCAGCCAAGGTACTTACAGGCTGGAGGGTAAACGGAGCCAACTATACTACTTTTTTTGACCCTACCCGCCATTCAACTGTCAATAAAACATTCTCCTCTTTTTTCAATAATACTGTTATCGCAAGACCTAACGGAGCTACTGCGGGACAATTGGAGCTAAACGATTTACTTAACATGATTTTTGCCCAGAACGAAGTGGCAAAACATATTGTTCGTAAATTTTATCGCTGGTTTATTTATTACGAAATTGATGCTGCTACCGAAGCAAATGTAATTACTCCATTAGCTGATATTTTCCGCAGTAATAATTATGAAATTAAACCGGTATTAAGCGCATTATTTAAAAGCGAGCATTTTTATGATGTGTTGAATCAGGGTTGTATCATAAAAACGCCTGTTGATATTGTTGTAGGCTCCATGAGAGAATATAATGTAAGTATGCCCCTTGCATCTGACTGGAATACCAATTATGGACATTGGAATACTTTGTACACATTTATGTTCCTTACCGGAATAAATCTCCACGACCCTCCAAATGTAGCCGGTATGCCAGCCTATTACCAGGAGCCTTTATTTCATGAAATATGGATAACCTCCGATTCTTTGCCAAAAAGAAACCAGTTTACAGACATTATGACGGCAACAGGTTATTTAAGAAATGGATTCAGAATGCAGTTTGATTTTGTGGCTTATGCCAAAACGCTGCCTAATCCCGGCAATCCAAACGACCTGGTTGATGATGCATTAAAATATTTTTACCGGATGAATTTATCACCACAGGTAAAACAGCAGATGAAAACGCAGATGCTGTTAAGCGGCCAGCAGTACGATTATTACTGGACCAATGCATGGAGTGCTTATATAGCCAGCCCTACGGTAGCAAATTTTAATATTGTAAATATCAGGCTCAGAGATTTTTTCAGGTATTTGATGAATTTGAGCGAATATCAGTTGAGTTGATACATAAATCGTGAGTGGTGAAATGTGAGTTGAGCACATGTTGCCTGATGACTGACCTCACCACTCACGATTGACTATTCACGGGGTCACAAAAAAATACTTTTTCTGTTATAAATTTTTTTATATGAAACGTAGAGAATTTTTAGGAAAATCGGCTGCTCTTACCGTACCTGCTTTAATAAGCGGCTATGCTGTAAAAGCATTAAACGAAGACTCGCCTTTAGTTCGTGCATTAATGGGCGGCACAACAGATACCGACCATGTGCTGGTTATTATACAATTATCTGGCGGTAATGATGGTTTAAATATGGTAATACCCATAAGTACATACAATTTGTATAATGCTGCACGTACAAATATTGCCATTCCCGAAAACAGGATCTTACCTTTAAATGGATATAGCAATTCAGGTCTTCACCCCAGTATGACCGGGTTACAAACCATGTATAATGAATCCAAATTAAAAATTGTACAAGCTGTTGGTTATCCGCAACCAAATTTTTCTCACTTCAGGGCAACCGATATATGGATGACATCAAGTAACAGCAACCAGGAAGTATATACAGGTTGGGCTGGCCGGTACTTAAATTATGAATATCCTAATTTTCCAATAGGTTATCCCAATTCAAATACACCTGATCCGCTGGCAATCCAAATAGGTTCCACTGCCAGTTTAACAACTCAGGGCCCCAGTGTAAACATGGCCATGAGCATTACCAGTGCTACATCTTTTTATCAATTAATAAATGGAACAAACGACCCGGTTCCCGGAACAAAAGCCGGAAAAGAATTAAGTTATATACGCTCGGTAGCAAAACAAACACAGCAATACGGCACTACTATTACAACTGCAGCAAACAGGGTTACCGCCCAAAACCCTTACCCTGCTAATAACAGCCTGGCCGATCAGTTAAAAATTGTTGCCCGTTTAATTAAAGGCGGTTTAAAAACGAGGGTCTATATGGTAAGTTTTGGCGGATTTGATACACATAGTCTTCAAACAACAACTACAGATACAACAGTTGGCGCACATGCAAACTTACTTGGCCGTGTTAGTGCTGCTATAAAAGCTTTTCAGGATGACCTGGTATTTTTAGAAATTGAAGACAGGGTTGTAGGTATGACTTTCAGTGAGTTTGGGCGAAGGGTTAAAAGCAACAGCAGTGTTGGTACGGACCATGGCTCGGCAGCGCCTTTATTAGTTTTTGGCAAACCTGTTGATGCCGGTATACTGGGCAATAACCCGACGATACAGCCGGTTGCAACAGTAAATGATAATGTACCGATGCAATATGATTTCAGAAGTATTTATTCAACTATCCTGGAAAAATGGTTCTGTCTTCCAAAGGCAACTGTTCAGGGTTTATTTCCACCAAATATTAACGGCCAGTTGCAGGACCTGCCTTTAATTAAAGGAAATACCTGCAAGGCTGTAGCCCCACCTCCAAGTACTTCTGGCAGTACTTTAATCACCAATTCCCCAAACCCTTTCACCAATACAACAAAAATTAAATTTTATACAGACGGTGGACATACTTTATTGCAGATAATGGATACAGCCGGTAGACTTATTGTAAATTTATTAGAGAAAGAATATTTAACAGCAACCTATGATGAAGTTTCATTCGATGCTTCTCATTTACCAAACGGCGTATATTATGCCCGTTTACAAAATGGAGCCAAACAACAGGTGCGGCCAATGCTAAAAGCCAGATAAAAATATTTTAGTTAAGCAAAAATAAAAACCGGCGAAAGTTAATCGCCGGGTTTTTATGTAGAAATTTTTTTTGCTTTTAGTCTGTAATCCGGTGTCCTGCATTAACCCAGTCAACTATTTTTTGTTTATCAATAGCAGTTAATTGAGCGTTAGGAGCAGCCGGCATAAAAGAAGGGGTTCCGTCCACAGTTCTTATTTTAATCCTATCCCACGAGTTCACAATATCAGCATCTGCATCAAAATTTTTACCTCCGGTCATAGCGCCATTTAAGTGGCAAGGTCCACAATAACCTTTGATGATAGTTCTTACTGCGTAAAATTTGGGGCCATACCCATTAATAGTTACTGTTATAGTACCAACGCAGTTATTTGCATTTTTAACGCTAAGTGTATAATTGCCTGCCGCCAGGCCAAAAAAGTTCGTAGATGCCTGATAAGGTACACCGGTGATACTGTATGTAAAGCCCGAGCCAATGGGTGAATTGACAGTTATAGTTCCTATTGACTGACCAGTTATAGTATGGCCTACGCTAGCTACAGGGGTAATGGTAACTCCTAAACAAGAATCAACAGGAACCGGAACCGGTGCAGTATCAGATTTTGAACAGGCGGTAAATAAAACTACAGAGGCAATTAATAAATAAAATATGCTTTTTCTCATTGAATTAGATTGTTATTATAAATTTAGTTTAAATAATTAATAAAGCCTGCATTAAGGGTGAATTTTTAACCTTGAATAAAAACCGCTTTAGATGTATGATTTTGTTTTGCAGGAGCATGCTGCTGTTATTAGTAATCTTTAGTTTATGTTTAGGTTTTGAATAAATATTTGAACAGCCAAGTAGCGTGGCTTTATTATATTTGCTGCTTCATCTTATTACATGCAACTTATACCCGTAACAGATAAAATAATCGCACAGGACTTTCTGCAAGTAACTGTTGTTATCCATAAAAATGACCCCAACTGGATTCGTCCGCTGGATAAAGACATCAACGAAGTTTTTGATAAATCAAAAAATAAAGCTTTTCGTTTTGGAGAAGTTACCCGCTGGATCTTAAAAGATGACCAGGGGAAACTCATTGGCCGCATTGCTGCTTTCATGAACAAAAAATATAAAAATAAGAATGATGATGTACCTGTTGGCGGTATTGGATTTTTTGAATGTATCAATAACCAGGATGCCGCCGACCTCTTATTTGACAGTGCAAAACACTGGCTGATACAACATGGTATGCAGGCAATGGATGGTCCCATAAATTTTGGAGAGCGTGACCGCTGGTGGGGCCTGATAACCCAAGGCTTTACCCCTCCGCTGTATTGCATGAATTATAACCCGCCTTATTATGTAACCCTTTTTGAGACCTATGGCTTTAATACATTTTATAACCAGGTTTGTTTTGGACTTGATGCACAAAAAAAACTGGCTCAAAAAGTACTTGACCGGCATAAACAACATGAGCAGAATCCGGACATGAGTTTCAGTACTATAAAAAAGAATAACCTGGAAAAATATGCTATTGATTTTGTTGAAGTATATAATAAAGCCTGGGCAGGCCATGGAGGTTTAAAAGAACTCAGTAAAGACCAGGTACTGCTGATGTTTAAAAAGATGAAACCCGTTATGGATGAGCATGTAATTTATTTTACTTATTACAAAGGCGTGGCAAATGCCATGTTTGTAAACCTGCCAGATATTAACCAGTATTTTAAACATCTGAACGGCAAATTCGGGCTGTTGCAAAAACTACAATTTGTATGGCGACAGAAATTTAAGCCAGCAAGGAAATTTGTAGGCGTTGTTTTTGGTATTGTACCGGAATGGCAGGGTAAAGGTATTGATGCATACATCATTGGGGAATGTTCCAAAATAGTACAGGTGCCACCTTATCATTATACAGAATATGAAATGCAGTGGATCGGTGATTTTAATATTAAAATGATCAATGTTGCCGAAAGCCTGGGCGAAACTTTCCGGTCCAGAAACCTTACTACGTACAGGTATTTATTCGACAGAACAAAGGAATTTAAACGCCACCCCTTCCTGGATTAAATTCTTGAAAAACAAATTCGATTTTAAAGAATAGATTACCGAATTTAGCAGCGTATGGATAAGTTTATTGTATCGGCCAGAAAATACAGACCACAGAATTTTTCAACAGTTGTTGGGCAGTCGCATATTACCACTACATTAAAAAATGCCATACGGAATAACCAGCTTGCACATGCATTTTTATTTTGCGGGCCACGTGGCGTTGGTAAAACCACCTGTGCAAGGATCCTGGCAAAAACGATCAATTGCGAAACTAAGACAGCAGATGGCGAAGCCTGTAATACCTGTAATAGTTGTGTTTCATTTGATGCAGGTACTTCTTTAAATATACATGAGCTTGATGCAGCCAGCAATAATTCAGTAGATGATATCCGCAGCCTGGTAGAGCAGGTGCGTTTTGCACCACAGGCGGGTAATTACAAAGTGTATATCGTGGATGAGGTACACATGTTAAGCTCATCGGCATTCAATGCTTTTTTAAAAACATTGGAAGAGCCGCCACCTTATGCTATTTTTATTTTAGCAACCACAGAGAAGCATAAAATTCTGCCAACAATTCTTAGCCGCTGCCAGATATTTGATTTTAAAAGAATCACCAACAACGATACCATTGAACATATCCAGGAGATATGCGATAAAGAAAATATAAAAGCTGATAAAGCTGCATTGCATGTTATTGCACAAAAAAGTGAAGGCTGTTTAAGGGATGCATTGAGTATACTTGATAAAATAGTAAGCTTTACCAATGGTGAATTAACCTACAGCAATACATTAGAGCACCTGAACATTTTAGATGAAGATTATTTTTTTAAACTGCTGGATTGTATGCAGCAGCAGCGATTGAGCGATGCTATGTTGCTGTATGATGAGATAAACCGTAAAGGCTTTGAAGGCGATACTTTACTGGAAGGCTATAGTGAGTTTATCAGGAACCTGTTGGTGTGCACAGATGCAAGGGCAGCTATTTTATTGGAAGTCGCTGATGATTTTAAACAAAAATATATGCAGGCTGCACAACAGATATCTGCCGGCTGGTTAATAGCCGCCCTGAACCTGTTGAACGAAGCAGAGATAAATTACAAGCAGGCCCGTAATAAGCGGCTGCATGTAGAGCTGGCCATCATTAAACTGTGTTATCTTTTACAGGCTGTTGAATTAGTAAATAACGAAGGGTCTCTTTCTAAAAAAAAAATAGTTGAAACAGCAAAGCCTGTAGCCTTTAAAGCAATTTCTATAATTAAGGTAAAGGAGCAGCAGGAGCCGATGACTGAAAAGCCTGTAGGTAAGCAAGAGGCGAAACTTATGGTTGAGGAACCGGAGCCAGCGTTTGAACCCAAAAAACCGAGCGAGCCTGTTGCAGTAAAAGAAGAACCCAAAAGATCATTGGGTTCGCTTGATGCCATCCGCAAAAAAGTATCGGCACAAAATAAAGCAGGAGGCAACGAAGTGAAAACATTAACAGAAGAAGACCTGAGATCATGCTGGGATAAATTTATTGAAAATCTAAGCACCAAAAAAAATCACTCGGCGGTTACCAACTTTAAAATGGCAACCTTAAAGATCGTAGATAATAATTCCATTGAGATCATTACAGAAAATAATATCCAGCAAAAATTTATTGAACAGGAAAGGGCTGAGCTGGTTAATTGCCTACAGGAATATTTCTGTAACCGTCAGTTAACTTATTCAGTAATTATTATTGAAAATGAAACTGCAGAACAAACTTCTGAAAAGCCCCTGAGTTCAAGGGAACAATACCTTAAAATAATAGAAGAATATCCGCTGGTAAAAGAATTAAAAGACAGGCTGCGTTTAGAACTCGATTATTAATGAAACTGCCCTGCATTTCCTCATTTTGCCTTAATTTCGAACTTCAATCTAAAATAAGCTATCCATATTATGGCAGAAGTGATACGCATGCCGCTTTTAAGCGATACTATGACCGAAGGGAAAATCATAGCCTGGAATAAAAAAGTAGGCGATAAAGTAAAAGCTGATGATGTACTTGCGGAAGTGGAAACCGATAAGGCAACTATGGAAGTTAACGGTTACGTGGATGGAACTTTATTATACATTGGTGTGCAGGCAGGTGATGCAGCTAAAATTAACCAGGTGATAGCTATAGTTGGTAAAGAAGGTGAGGATTATAAAGGATTGTTAGATTCTGAAAAGGGTGAATCGGAAAGCGAACCTAAAACTCCTGCAAGTAAAGAGGGAGCTTCCGAAGCATCAATAAAGGCTGATTCGTCTACTGAAGCTGCTCAACCCAAAACGGAAAACACCCCACAGGGCCCTGCGGAAAAACAAGAAATTGTTTCTCTTCCCGAAGGAGCAAAAGAAATACGCATGCCTTTGCTGAGTGATACTATGACGGAAGGCAAAATTATATCGTGGAGTAAAAAACTTGGTGACCAGGTAAAAGCAGATGATGTTTTAGCGGAAGTAGAAACAGATAAAGCAACTATGGAAGTTGTAGGATATGAAGAAGGTACTTTATTATATGTAGGAGTTGAAGCAGGTAATGCAGCTAAAATTAATGAGATCATTGCCATAGTTGGTAAAGCCGGTACAGATGTGAGTGCTTATGTGGCTGCAGAAAAAGCTGGTGGAAATAAACAGGCAGCTCCAGCTGTAGAAAGTAAACAACCAGCAGCAACTGCTCAGCCAGAAGAAACACAAACCGGGCAACCCCAATCATCAACTGAACAACCTGAAACGAATAATACGAACGGCAGAATAATAGCTTCTCCACTAGCAAAAAAACTTGCAGCCGATAAGGGTATTGACATCACAAAAGTAAGCGGCAGCGGAGACGGCGGCCGGGTTACCAAAAAAGATATAGATACTTATGTACCGTCAACGGGCAACCCTCGAGGTCCTGCGGACGGAAAACAGACAACTGCTAACGAGCAACGAGTAACCATCAACGGCAAGGAAGGTCATACAGATGTCCCATTAACACAAATGCGTAAAACCATTGCACGCCGCCTAGGTGAAAGTATGTTTGCAGCTCCGCATTTTTATCTAACCATGGAAATAAACATGGATAATGCGATCAGTGTACGTACACAATTAAATGAGCTTAGTCCTGTTAAAATATCCTTCAACGATTTGGTTATAAAAGCAGTGGCTTTATCGCTGCGCCAGCATCCAAATGTAAACAGCAGCTGGATGGGAGACTTCATCCGCCAGAATCATCATATACATATTGGCAGTGCTGTGGCAACGCCTGATGGTTTAATTGTACCGGTGATACGGTTTGCTGATCAGAAGACCTTATCACAAATTGCCGGAGAAGCAAAAGAATTGTATGGTAAGGCAAAGGATAAAAAGTTACAACCGAATGAATTCAGTGGTAATACTTTTACCATTTCCAACCTGGGCATGATGGATATAGAAGAATTTACTGCCATCATCAATCCACCCGATAGTGCTATTTTAGCCGTTGGCCAGATAAAAGAAATAGTTGTAAAAAAGGGGGAGGGTTTCGGCGTAGCCAATATTATGAAACTTACAATGAGTTGCGATCACCGCACAGTTGATGGCGCAGTAGGAGCAGCTTTCCTGCAAACACTTAAAAAATATTTAGAGAACCCGGTTACGATGTTGTTGTAAATCAAAAAAGCAAATGGTAGAGAGCGTCAGTTTTAAAAGCTGACGCTTTTTTATTTTATTGGCCTGGCATTTTGCCTTAATCAGTTTTTGTGGCGTCGCACTCTTGTACTGCATATCTTTATTTAACTTTTATCACCAGAAAACACTACAGCATTATGAACAAATTTAAACTTTTAGGAACTGTTGCAGCCATCGCAACTTTCCTTACCATATTTGGATATTGGGCAAAGATTACACATCAATCTTTTGCGGATACAATACTCACAATAGGAATGTGGGTGCTTGCAGTTTGCGTAGCATTTTATGTGTATTTTAAATTCAGCAATCTAAAAAATAATGGCTAAGTAATTTTATTTTCAATATATTTTGAAAATTCAAAAACTACACTATCTTTGTGGTATAATAATCAACCATGAAACTTACCGAAGCAAAAGCACAGTTCATCAGCAGTTGGGGGGCCTTTGGTACGCATTGGGGAATTAACCGTACTATGGCGCAGATACATGCTTTGCTGCTCATCAGTCCTGACCCGATTACTCAGGATGATATCATGGAACAGTTGAGCATCAGCCGGGGTAATGTAAATATGAACACCCGTGACCTTATCGGTTGGGGACTGGTAGAAAGGGTGCTTATACCGGGCGAACGAAAAGAGTTTTTTACTGCAGAAAAAGATATCTGGAAAGTTTCAACACAAATAATTAAGGAAAGAAAAAAACGTGAGCTGGATCCGATGCTTAAATTGTTAAGTCAGCTGGAGCAGATAGACGGGGATAAAAAAGATAAAGATGTAAAACAGTTTGTAGATACCATTGCAGGCATCCGCAAGTTTGGAAACCAGGCCGATAAAGTGCTTGATGTAATGATAAAGGCAGACGAGAACTGGTTTTTAGCCAGCCTTATGAAGTTCTTTAAATAGATTTTTTGAAAGAAGGATTTATTAAGCTGGAAAATTCCGGCTTTTATTAGAAAAATTGATTTCAAAATTTTCTGAAAATATAAAATTTATAATCATGAAAAAATTTAAAAAGATCGATTACCTGCTCAGTATTATTTTGATTACCGGCTTTGCCATTGCAACATTAATAAACAAGGATTACACTTTCATACTCGGTTATTTTGTTGTAGGAGCATGGCAGTCTTTCAGTATGCTGGTACATGCATATCATCGCCTCTTTACAAAAAAAAATGGTACAAGGTTCATTTATCATTGGATAACGCTAATATCCCTTGTTACCCTGCCCTTTGGTTCTTATTGGTTCTTATTATTTGCAGCTCCATTCATGGCGGTATTTTATACAGGCTTATGTTTTACTGAAGTAAGAAAAATGAACCAACGTCCATTAGCAATTTTAAAATAATTAATAACCTTTAAATACATTTTTATGAACTACATTATCATCACTTACAGCTTTTACCTTGTCATTACTATTGCTTTAACCATATGGGTTGCCAGAACCCTGTTCAAAAATGGGAAGGTCTTTTTGATAGATATTTTTCATGGCAATAAAGAACTGGCGGATAGCGTAAACAATTTGCTGCTTGTAGGTTTTTATCTTATTAATATTGGTTATGCTGTGTACACCTTACAGGTAACCAGTGCTATAACAAATGTTCAGCAGGTAATTGAGCGCTTGAGCTTAAAGATCGGGTTGATCATACTCATACTGGGTGCAATGCACTTCTTTAACCTGTATATCTTTTTTACCCTCAGGAAAAAAGCTACACAGGAAGCAAGGTATAAAGCACCTGTAACAAACAGTCACTAATAACGGTTGTTATAATTTTAGATGGCATGGTATTTAATAAAATAATAAGGTCAACGGGATTTAAAATAGCAGCTATAGTCTTTTGTATTACTGTTACTGCATTAACCTTGGACCAGTATGTACAGCTTATTCAACACCTTATTAACATCAAGTACGACTGGAGATTTGAATTATTCATAGTAACAGGGATGCTGTTCTTTCAGTATCCCTTTATCTTTAAGCATAGTTGGCTTGTGAAACTGGATTACTATTTTAATATGGTTCTGGTCTCTTTTGTAGGATCCCTATTGCTGTTTCCGCTGCTAGCCGTAAATTATTATAGCGATTTTAATGATACATTCAATATTCTGTATTTTTTTGCAGTTGTGTTGGTCATGTTCTTTGATCACAAAAGAAGGGTTGCAAAACTTAATTTACCAATCTGGCTTACCTATAGCTGGATTTTATACAGGATCATTATCTTAATTTTTATACTTACATAATGGATAAGAAAATTGTTATAGCAGGAGGTACAGGTTTTGTGGGAGACCATCTTACAAAGGAATTTATACGCAGGGGATATGAAGTGGTCATTATATCAAGAAAGAATGATCATATTCATTGGGATGATATGACAGTAATTATAGCAGTGCTGGAAAATGCTAAAATGCTGATCAACCTTGCAGGCAAGTCAGTTGACTGCCGGTATAATGAAAAGAATAAGCAGGAAATATATAACTCCAGGATTGATACAACAACTATACTTGGGAAAGCGATACTTGCCTGTAAAAACCCGCCTCCACTTTGGATAAATTCAAGTACGGCTACCATTTACCGGCATGCTCAAGATAGGGCAATGACTGAAAGTACAGGCGAAATCGGAACCGGATTTTCTGTAAATATTGCAACGGCCTGGGAAAAAACTTTCTTCGATTTTAACTTGGATAATACCAGACAGGCAGCATTGAGAATGGCTATTGTTCTTGGTAAAGAAGGCGGTGTATTAAAACCATTAAAAAAACTTGTTCATGCTGGTATTGGAGGGAAACAAGGGAATGGTGATCAAATGTTCAGCTGGATACATATTGATGATCTTTTCAGCATTATAACTTTTATCCAAAAGCATAATAACCTGGCCGGCGTTTTCAATACTGCAGCACCAAACCCCGTGAAGAATAAAACATTAATGCAGCTTATGAGAAAGCACCTGGGTATGAAGATCGGTTTACCAATGCCCGAATGGGTTTTAAAAATTGGCGCTGTATTGATCAAAACAGAAACTGAGCTTATATTAAAGAGCAGGTGGGTAATACCAGAGCGGTTATTGAAAGCAGGTTTTCAATTTAAATATTCTGGCATAAATGAAGCGATTAAAAACATTTTGGTTGATCGTCCTGAAGCCTAATCAGTAAATTTGTATCTATGAGTCAACAGCCCATTATACTATTTGACGGTGTTTGTAATTTTTGCAATAGTGCAGTAAACTTTGTGATCAAAAGAAATGCTGCTAATAATATCCTGTTTGCGCCCATGCAATCAGAAGCTGGTCAAAAAATATTAAAGCAATATCATTTGCCTTTAACTGATATGCAGTCATTTGTTTTTATAGAACACAATAAAGTATATAAAAAATCAACTGCTGCATTAAAGGTTAGCAGGTATTTAAGGTGTGGCTGGCCCTTATGTTATGGCTTAATTATTGTACCCCGGTTCATAAGGGATGGCATATATAACTGGATAGCAATGAACAGGTATAAGTGGTTTGGTATCCGGCAGGAATGTATGATCCCATCACCGGAAGTAAAAGCAAGATTTTTAAAATAATGGAAAAGAAAAAAACATTGGTATTGGGTGCGTCAGAAAATCCATCCAGGTATAGTTACCTGGCTATCAACAGGCTTAAAGGTCACCAGCATCCAGTGGTTGCCATTGGAAAAAGACGAGGTATGGTAGCAGGTGTACAGATCGAAAAAGAAAAAATTCTCCTGCAGGATATTGATACCATCACCCTGTATTTAAATGCAGCTAATCAAAAAGAATACTACGATTATATTATTTCCCTTCATCCTAAACGGATAATCTTTAATCCAGGTACAGAAAATGACGAATTGCTCGACATGGCTGTACAAAACGGTATAGAACCCCTGGAAGCCTGCACCCTCGTGATGTTAAGCACGGGTCAATATTAATAACTGTTTTTGTAGTAGTTCTACTATTATACTGTCGTAAATACTGCTGTATTTTTACTGTCACTACTTATTTTTTATTTTATAGATAATAAATATTCTTTACCGCCGTTAGAATATAAGAACTTTTTATCCAATTATCTAAGAAACCAAAAACAAGTACTATGAAACACTATGCACCCTATGCATTGTCATTGATGTTATCTATTATAACCATGACAGGTTTTTCGCAAAGCACAGTCACCAAGCCAAAACAGTTCAATAATTTTCCCGAAGCAATAAACTGCAGCGAAGAGGAACTTTCTAAAGTTTTTAATGCTACTCCGGGTCAATTGGTAAGCCTTGCATTTTCACACAACTTTACTTTTTCAGGAAGCATTACAAGTAACCTGGTAAAATATAGCAATTTGCAAACAGCAGTTCTGGTTTCGCCCAATTATTCAAATACTATTTTCAGCGTTTCTAAAATTACTATGAACGATGGTGGTATTTCCTACATCGGCCGTATTATCAATAAAAATTATTTTGATGGTTTTGAATTGAAAAGA
>JAYUYX010000029.1:0-2929 GCA_043752205.1 Chitinophagaceae bacterium | reverse complement strand
AGCAAGGAATGCAAAGCAGTAAGGGCGGCCCCTTTGGCTGTGTAATAGTGTTGGGTGATGAAATTGTAGGGGAGGGTTGCAATTTGGTTACTTCTTCCAACGATCCTACAGCACATGCAGAAGTGGTAGCCATCCGTGATGCCTGTAAAAATTTAGGAACTTACCAGCTTACAGACTGCGAAATATATGCAAGCTGCGAACCCTGCCCCATGTGCCTTGGTGCTATTTATTGGGCCAGGCCCAAAAGGGTAATATATGCCAATACCCGTGAGCAGGCAGGTGATATCGGATTTGATGATGAATTTATTTATGGTGAGATAAGCACTAAAATGGAGGATAGAAAAATCCCTTTTATTCATTATCCCCGGCCACAAGCCAGCGAAGTATTTGATGCGTGGAAAAATTTGGGAGCAAAAACTAAATATTAAACCCAGGCATTATTATTCTTACGCAATAGTTATTGTAATGATTGGGAGTTGTCTATTTATTAAGCATTCTGTGTATCAGCATATAGCTAAATACAATCAGCAACAGTAGTATCAGAATTGAAATATATAACCAGGGCTGATCTTTAATTTTCATTTTTTCAAGGCGTTGCTTTTTCTTTTCCGTTTTCTTTTTCAGGTCACGGTTCAGCATTTCCACCATATAATTTATCTGCGCCTTATCGTTAATTTCCTGCAGCCCTTCCAGTGCTTCATTATCAAATTCACTTTGAAGTAATATTTTTTCTACTTCATGTTTTTTATCCTCAGCAAGCTTTCCCTGCAGGTATAGCAGAAGTGTTTCCTGGTCAACCTCAGTAGATAAATGGGATAATATGTCTTTATAATTTGCTGACATTCTATTTACGTTTCAATTCATTCTGTTGTTTCTGTTCAATTAGTATTTTTAAATTTCGTTTTCCGTTCTGGATGTAGCTTTTTACTTGCAGCATATTGTAACCGGTGCTTTCACTTATTTCCTGGTAGCTTTTTTTTTGCAGGTAAAACAAAGTTACACATTGCTGTTGTTCAGGATTCAGTTCTTTTAATGCTGTTTCCATCAGGTCAAGTGTATGATCGTTCTGTACTATTTTTTGGCGGTCGGTTTCTTCTTCAGGTTTTGCAGTAAGCTTGTCATTTATTTGGGCTGTAATTTTTCCGTTTCGCTCCCGCAGTTTCATCAGGCAATGATTTTTGGCCACCATGTACAGCCACGATTTAAAGTACACCACTTTATATTTCTGCAACTCCTGTATCACTTTCAGGAATATTTGCTGCACACTGTCTTTGGCCTCTTCTTCATTTTTTAAATACTTCATACTTACACCCAGCAGCAAAAGGGTGTAGCGTTGCAGTAATATGCCCAGCCATTCATTATTACGGTCGGTATAAAACTTTTCAAGCAGTTCCTGGTCGGTTATATCGTGGTATGTAGAAGCCTTCACCAACGGAAAATAGTTATTTGTTTTCAGTTAGATGCTGTTTTTATAAATTTCAATAAAATTCTGTGACGTTTGATATGAATTTTTGCCTGTAACTTTAATTTACTTTAGTAGTTATAAAAAATTTTACTTGAATACCCGGTTTTAATATTGCCTGAAGCTTTCTTTTTAGGAAATAAAACGGTTAAAAACTTATCAAATGGAATATGCAATAGTAGCTGTGCCTGCAGCACCGGTTCGTAGAAAACCAATGCACCGGAAAGAAATGGTAAACCAGTTATTATTTGGCGAAACAGTAAAAGTGCTGAAGACAAAAGGAGATTTATGGGTAAAAATATACAGCCTGCATGATGGATATGAAGGTTGGATGACCCATTCAATGTTGCAGGCAATTAATGAAGAGGTTGCGAACAGCACCTGTATATTTATTACAACAGATTTGTTGAGTACTATTTCCATTGGTGAACAGAAAATGGCTATCCCCGCAGGATCTTCATTACCATTTTTTGAAAACGGAAAAGGTAAACTCGGTGATCTGGAATATAATTTTGCAGGTAATTATTGTAAACGAAATGATCAACAGCCCGGCAGTGAACTGGTTAAGCGGCTCACCTCAGCCTGGTTAAATGCACCATATCTGTGGGGCGGACGTACACCATTGGGCGTTGATTGCAGTGGTTTTGTACAGGTAATATTTAAGCTAATGGGAATTAATTTGCCAAGAGACGCATGGCAGCAGGCACAGGAAGGAAAGGCCGTAAAACAATTTGCGGATGTGCAGGTGGGAGATTTAGTTTTCTTTGATAATAAAGAAGACATCGTTCATGTTGGTATTTTAATAGGTGATGGCGAGGTAATTCATTCCTCCGGAAAAGTAAGGATAGATAAAATTGATAAAAAAGGAATCATCAATAAACAACCGGCTTCACATAATACCCGGCTAAGGGCTATCCGGCGATATTGGTAAATAAGCTTTGTTGTCATTGATGAAAAAGCGGATAGTAAGGGCTATTATATTTTCAGTATGATCTGCGGAAGAAACCCAGGCAATGGTAAGTGGATAAAAGGGCATCTCTTTATAAATATAATTAATGATAGAACCCGATTGCTCATTACCTCTTTTTAATTCCTTTTGTCCGGCAAGCTCTAATCCTTTTTTGAACCGGCGTTTCAATTTCTCGAATTCTTCTTTTATATCTTTCTGACCTTCTTCACCCGGCTTGGCAAAGCCTATTAATTGATAGACAAAATAGTTGTATGTTTCGACAGCCAGGCTATCGGTGTATTCCTCTTGTTCCGCTAATATTATTTTACAACGGGTTGAAGGAAAGAAAAAAGGTGAATAGGAAGGGTAAATGCCTTGCAGGTAAAATAGTGTTGTGTCCGTCTTTTTCTTTACTTGTTTTTCTAAAAGTAGCGGATCGTTAATAAGGCTGTAAAGAAATTTATTGAATGCTGTTTTAAATGGATTGCCGGGGAAATAAGCTTCTGCAGATTTATAAA
>JAYUYX010000028.1:0-17589 GCA_043752205.1 Chitinophagaceae bacterium | reverse complement strand
GCCGTCATTAATTTCCGGCAGCTTGCCAAAACATAAATCAATATTCTTCTTGGTTGAACTTACTAGTGTACTTCTTTTGAGAATACTTCTTATTTTTTTAAGAGAAGTTCCTTTTGGGATTATAATAATCATAATTCCTGGTTGAAATAAAATAAAAAGATCTGTGTTAATCCGCTCAATCAGCGTCATCTGCGTTCTATGCTTTCAAATTTAACTTTATCTGCAACTCCTCAAACTGCTTCTCATCAATGGTTGAAGGCGCATCCAGCATTACATCTCTTCCTGAATTGTTTTTCGGAAATGCTATAAAATCACGGATACCTTCGCTGCCCCCGATAATAGCACAAAGCCTGTCAAACCCAAATGCTATACCACCATGTGGCGGTGCACCATATTCAAAAGCACCGAGTAAGAAACCAAATTTATGTTGCTGCTCTTCTGCATCCATGCCTAAGGCTGCAAACATTTTTTCCTGCAGTTCCCGCTGGTAGATGCGGATAGAACCACCGCCTACTTCATTACCGTTCAAAACCATATCATAGGCATTGGCTTTAATGTTTGCATAAGGGTGTTCTAAATATTTTTCAGCATTTTCAATAGCAGGGTTATTGTTGATCATCACTTCAATATGATCAGGCTTGGGCGAAGTGAACGGATGGTGACGGGCAACCCATCTATTGCCTTCTTCATCATATTCAAACAAAGGGAAGTCTATTACCCATAATAATTTAAATTCAGTTGGCTTACGCATACCCAATCGTTCTGCCATATACATGCGCAGGTCGCTGATGGCTTTACGGGTTCTTTCTTCGGCACCGGCTAAAATTAAAATAAGATCACCTGCTTTAGCATTTGCTGCTTCAGCAATGGCTTTTAATTTATCCTCTGTATAAAATTTATCTACGCTGCTTTTGTAAGATCCATCGGCAATGCCCGACTCAATGCCGCCGGGCAGGCACTTAATAAATACCAAGCCTTTCATCCCAATCTGCGGACGCTTTACCCATTCAGTCAATTCATCCGTTTGCTTTCGGCTGTACTCACTGCATCCCGGAACAGCAATGGCCACCACGGTTTCAGCCTCATCAAATACTTTAAAATCAACACCGTTAATCAGATCAGTTTTATCTTTTTTATCTGTAAAAACAGTTACAGGCTTTTTCAAATTGCAGATAGAAATATCAAAACGGATATCGGGTTTATCATTTCCATAACGCCACATGGCATCTTCCCAGGTCATCCGTTCAACTGTATCGGTGTAATCAATTCCTTTTACATCTTTAAAGATCTGTTTTACCAAACCTTCAAACATGTTTATAATATCTTCCTGCTCTACAAATGCCATTTCGCAATCTATCTGTGTAAACTCCGGCTGGCGGTCGGCACGAAGGTCTTCATCACGAAAACATTTTACGATCTGGTAATAACGATCGTAACCGCTTACCATCAATAACTGCTTAAATGTTTGTGGTGATTGAGGCAATGCATAAAACTGTCCGGGGTTCATTCTGCTTGGCACCACAAAATCCCTTGCACCTTCGGGTGTACTTTTAATTAAGAAAGGGGTTTCAATATCCATGAAGCCATTTTCATGCAGGTAATTTCTTGCACTGCGATTTACCTGGTAACGCAGCTCTAAATTTTTCTTAACGGCATTTCTTCTCAGATCGAGGAATCGGTATTTCATGCGGATATCGTCACCGCCATCAGTATCATCCTGTATGGTGAATGGGGGAACGGCCGACTTATTTAATATATTAAATTCGGTAACAGTGATCTCAATTTCGCCAGTTGGAATGTTTGCATTTTTGCTGCTGCGTTCTAGTACAGTTCCTTTTACCTGCAGCACAAATTCCCGGCCCAGCGGGTTAGCATCCAATGTTGCATTCAGGCTTTCCGAAAATAATAATTGGGTAATACCGTATCGGTCACGCAGATCAACAAAAGTAATACTGCCGAATTTACGAACGGTTTGTACCCAGCCGGCAAGGGATACTTCTTTGTTGATGTCTGTAAGCCTTAATTCGCCGCAGGTATGAGTTCTGTACATGTTTATCTAAAAATTGAGCGGCAAAGATAAATTAATTGAATTACATGGTTTCGGCCTTCTTTTTATGCATCATCTTAAAGACCAGGTAATAGTATGCCAGTATTAAAATACCGATACTGAAAGGGATGATGGCAATATATTTATAGCTGATATCGCCGTATACCAATGTCTCATCAAATTCAAAGAATTCGCTGATCATCCAGTAAGAGTTGGCCATTATCCAGAATACAATGGCCCAGTTATGGCAAACCTCGCTTACATAACTGCGATTTTTTATGGAGATGACGATAGCAATGATCAATGTTGGAAATATCATGGCGATACCGAGTGGCTTCCAGACCATGCACCAGCTGATATCTTTTAACAGCCAGAAAATAATATGCATGTTTTCCATCCGCCTGAATCGGATGGGGACAGAGTAGTTTTGGTCAGCAGTCATAGTTAGTTTTGAAATACAATTTACAATTAATTCACATAAACGTAATTGGTTGATTTAATATTAGTCTTTTCGAATAATATTTTTTTTTAACCAATAGCTGTCTTATTCAACTGTAACTCTTATTCCTTCACTATGACTTGTGAACTCCGGTGCATACATACACTGGATGGTTGTTATGCCATTGCTGAAATTACCGGCATGGGTAACAAACATGGTATATTCAAAAACATAACTGCCACGGTTAAGCCAGCCAAAAAAGAAATTGGTACTGGCATCCTTGGTACTTTCATAATAACCTAGTCCGCCCTGGTATTTATATTGACTGATCACATTGGTTGGTTCCATACAGGCCGCCCTCATATCTTTCATGTGCACATATTCCATGGCCCGGTCAACTTTTAATTCGATACGCACTTTTATTTTATCCCCAACCTTTAACTGTGCTCCATCGGCTAAAGCAACCAATACAGGTCCTTTGTCTGAATTCTTTTCGATGAATAATTTCTTAACAAGTTTTAATGGTGTCGAAGCAGTTGTGATCTTATCCAGGTCTTCGAAATATTGCCAGTACACAGAGCCCCAAGAACCCCCTCCGCCTCCGCCAGCTGGCGGAGGAACTTGAGAATCTGCTGACTTTATGGATACTGATACATTGCCCATACCAGGATTTACCTTATCGCCTTCAATTCTTTTTTTGAAATAACCTGTACCTGCTTCGCTAGCGTTATCGGTACTTTTAACAACGGTATTTCCTAAACTCACAGTTACTTCTTTTTCTTCAGCCAGCCAGTTATTGCCACCCAGCAGTAATGCATAACATGCTTCAGCCGTGGCCTTGGTTGTTCTCCAGTTCTGTGTTTGCTTTTGTTTGAGCAACCATGTTTTCAGGTCATCAACGGTAGCCATATTCTTGTCAATATCTGTAAATACTTCTATCATCAGCGCCTGGCTTTCAATAGGAGCCTGTTGCCAGTAATAGCCACCTGTTGTCCATTCTTTCCAGTACATGCCCAACTCTTCTTTGATGATGGCATTTTCTTTTAATGAACGGATGATTGCTTTTGGAGTTACTGCATCATTGCTGCGGTGCAATGCCAGTGCGATCATGGCCTGCATATATTTACCATTGCTTAACCAGAATTTTTTTGCCTGGCCTGTATAATAATTATATGCGGTTTGAGATGCAGCAACAATTTTATATTCGGGGAAAAAACTGCGCATGTATAAATACTGGATCTGCAGATCACTCAAATTATTGTTGGTTAATTTGGTTTTGAATTTAATGAGATTATCGTAATCTTCTTTTATTTTTTTATCGAGATAAGGAATGGCTTTAGCAATTATAGTTTTCAATTTTTCATAACTATCGCCTGTTGCTGCATTTAATTTTCTCAGGTGGCCGATGCCTGTTGCAATGTACTGCGTCATGTACCTGTCATCAGGTCCGCCTTTGAACCATACAAAACCCCCGTTGCTGCTCTGCATTTCTTTTAATTTATTGAAAGCAGCATCCTGCTCCCTGCTCATACGTACCATATCAAACAGCAAAGCAATATTTTTCTTTTGCTGATTCTCATTCTGTGCTTCCAGAACCCAGGGTGTTTCCTGCAATAGGGCTGATTTTAATTCTTCATTCTTTTGCAGGTTGCTTAATAAAGCAGCTGTATCCAGCGTTTTCCATTTCTCAAATACTGCTTTTATTTTAGGCATCGTCCTGCTGATATATGATGCCAATGTATTTGCATAATATTTATTGAAGGTTTGCTCGGAATTTTCGTAAGGATAATCCATCAGATAGGGCAGGGCCTGCACCGCATACCATGCGGGGTTGCTTGTGTATTCAACTGTAAGTGCATGATTGGTGATGGTTGAACTGCTGCCGCTGTTCAATAATTTATCAAACTTAAAAGTTTTTGTAGTTTGATTACGTAAGTTGATGGGCATTGTTTCTGTTACCAGCATCCTGTTGGTTAAAACAGGGATTGCCATTTCTTCACCATCTGAATGCTCGCCTGCTTTGGCAACGATCCTGTAGGTCATTGCCGAATTAAAATTAAAAGGAATTTCTATCGGAAACTTTACTACTTCACTCTGCCCGGCAGCTACTGTAAAATATTGAGATGGAAAAACATTCTTGAACCAGCCGTCAACAGGCTTGTTGGTAGCAGCATCCAGTAATTCGAGCGTTGCAATGCCGGTTACTTCTTTATCACTTAGGTTCACAATTTTAGCAGTGAACTCCATATTATCTCCCTCCCTCATAAACCTTGGTGCATTGGGCTGTACCATCAAAGGTTTTTGTGTTACAATTGTTTTTTCGCTGTAAGCACTTGCTGCATCCTTGGTATGTGCTAGTGTCATCAATTTCCATTGTGTTAATGCTTCGGGCATGGTAAAAGAGAATTCAATATTGCCTGCTGCATCTGTTCTCAGATCTGGAAAGAAGAATGCGGTTTCGTTGAAGTTTTTACGAATCAGAAATGGACTACCTCCTTCTGTAGGCGGTTTACTAGTTTTCATATTAAATCTAATAGTGTCTGCCATCATTACTTCATCATCTTTAACAATTTTAGGAGGCGTAAACTTTACTTGATTAATTTCAGGCGGTGCTGGAGCAGCTGATATTCTTTTATCCTTCTGAACTGATGCATTGCCAACCGCCATTTCTGACATTAATTCCCTCCCATATCTTCCACCATAAGCATAAGAATCTAATAACCTGTCATAAAATTTATTTATGCCGGCTAAATATTCTACTTCTCTTTTGTTATACTCATCTGATGGTACAGCATCAAATCCTTCTTCCTCCCAATTAATAGCATTAGACAAACCTGGCCAAATATTAAACTTACTCCAGCTATGCGGTTTAAACTGGTCAAGGCTGGCATCATACATGCCGGCCAGCATTTCGGTTGCAATTTTTTCTCCTTTGTTACCGGTTATTTTTACTTTCCATTTTTCCTGTGCGCCAGGTAATAATTTATCACGGAAGGTTTCATAACTGATGTTGAGGTCTTTATTGTTCCAGGGAATGCTGAAGCTTTCGCCTCCTTTATAAACCCTATTATGTTTTACAAAAGCATAGCTCATGGCCATGTCACCACGGTCTGCTTCTGTTACCTGTTGCACAAATGACCTGGCAGGCATTAATTCATATTGTTCCATAGTAACAGGCCTGTCCATTCTGCTTAAGGAATGTATCAGCCATACTTTATCAAAACCTGTGGCAATATTGTACAGGATCTGTTCGCCGGGTTCGGCATTTCCTTTGATAACGTTCACTGTAACCGGGCTCTCGACTGCGCTGGATCCCATTGCCACCGCTCCTTCGGCTTCGCTCAGGATTCTAACAAATTTTTCAGCTCCTACCAGTTCACCATATTTATCTTTTGTAGTTACAATGACCTTATACCAGCCAGCATCAAATTTTGACTTTTGAATTTTGAATTTTGAATTCTCAGCCGTAGTATCTGTAATATCCAGTACCTTTTCCCCCAGCGCCCATTTACTCTTCACATCTTCACCTTTATAAATATCATAAGGGAATAAAGCTTCGTATTCAGCTTTACTCATGGTAAACTGGTCGGGCATTTCCCAATAACGCTCCCTGTATATTTTTGTTGGAGAGATCAACTTATACATAGTAAGATTTACTGTTGCCTTTTCAAAAATATCATTGAGGTTAGTACTTTTTATTTTTATATTCCTGATGCTATCCGCCGGAATAGTTTCCGGGGCAATAATATCAAGCTTCAATGCCTGGTAAGCCACAGCTACCGAAGTATTGCCGCTTCTTGTTTCGCCATTAATATCAGTAATATCAGCACTCACTTCATAATAAAATGTGGGTTGATCTTTTTTGTCAACCGTTTCATCAGGGATTGCTTTAAAGGTTATTTAGAATTCACCTTTTGCATCAGTTGTAGTTATCCCATTGGTAATTTCCGTTTCTTCATTTCTGCCGGGAGGAAAGATTTTGTATCCCCATCCCCACCAGATGGGATAGCGCACTTTACGAACCACCCGGTAACTCACTTTGGCGCCATCAATATTATTGCCGGCATAGGCTTTGGCCGTGCCGGTAATGGTAATGCTGTCGTTAACCTTATAAGTACCTTTTGGTTTCTGTATCTCTGTTAAAAATTTAGGACGCTTGTATTCCTCTACATTAAAACTGCTGTAGGTTTTTGTTGTGGTATCATAGATCATGAAGCTGCCATTCAAAACGCCTTCAGGCAAACGGAATGAACCATTGTAACTTCCAAACTCATTGGTTGTAACATTCAGCTCTGCCGTCTTTTGGCCATTAGCATCTTTTAATTGTACAACCGTTTTAAAATTAGGTATCACTACACTTTTCGAAACTTCTTTGTCTTTGGAAATAACGATGCCTTTAAAATAAACCGTTTGCCCGGGGCGATAAATTGACCTGTCGGTAAACAGGAAACTATGTTTTATAGTTTCTGGGGTATAGCTATTGTAATTGTAAATGGTATTTGTCTCATCAAGGAACAGTTCATCGCCCCCATGTGTAACCTGCACTAAAAAATTCCTGTATTCCTTACTTCCTTTCATTTTAAAGAAACCATTCTTGTCAGCAGTGTATTTTTCAGCTTTTATCTCTTCATTCTTATTGCTGTTGTAATTGTATTTCGATTCCCAGATCTGAATCTGTGCATTGGCAAGCGGCTGGCCATTATCCCTGTGCAACACATAATAATCATGCGTATTGGAATGTATGTAACTGATATTGCTTACGTAGGTCAATTGCTTTGCAATAATATTTTTTGTGAGCGAAAAATTGGGATCAATGCTTGCCAGGATGAAGTAGGTGCCGGTTGCAAGGCCATCAATTTTTATTTCAGCAGCATGCAGTTGGTTATCCTGCAGGTCGGGCAGGTTAACGCTCCAGCTTTTTAGGGGCTTAAGTTCTGTATATGCTTTCCATGTTTTATCGTAATCATTTTTATCCAGGTTCTTTATTTCGCTCCTGCTTGTTTTAATAATACGCAGATAAATGGTTTTGATGTTCTTATATTTAACCAGGCTCCTGAACGGCTGCAAGGGAACATTCACCTGCTCGGTTTCAATATTTAGTGAAGGCAATTCTATCTGCATGATGGCATTCTTCGCATTTATGCCCCCTTCTGATTTTGGAAAACGGGCATATGCTTTTTCAAATAATTCTTTGGCTCTTTTTATTTCATACTGGTTCTCTGTTTTTGTAATGGCTTCAAATTGCTGGCCACGTGTCATATATATACTTCCCCTTAAAAACATGGCTTGTGCAATAGCAGGATTGTTGGGATATTTTTCTTCGATGGCGAGCAAAGCTTCTTCGTATAATTTTTCTTTACCTTCCCCGTCCGTACCGGAACGGGCGGGCATTACGCCATACTGGTTAACAAAGTTCAGGCGTATCAGGTCTGCATCTATCAACGCATCGGAATTTGCATCGCTTAAATGAAATTTTAAAATATCCTGAAACAGCAACAGAGCTTTTTGTTGCAGTGATGCCGAATCTTTTGTTGTAAAAGATGCATTAATAAATTTTGATGCCGGAGCAAAGGCTTTTGCATCATTGATCCTGAACTCGTATGCAGGTTTGGTAACACCGTCCTCATCATTCATAAAAAATTCCAGTGCACGGTGGGCTAAAAAATCATATAGGGTAGGCCGAAGCTGCCGAGTATTCTCTCCTTTAACGATGATGGCATCAAGGCCAGCAACCTTAGTGTTCTTTAATAATGTTTCATTTTGTAAAGAGGCTTTATATAAATTTGAAATAGTGGAATATAGCTTATCAATACTCCAGGTAGTTATGTCCTTACTTTTTTCTTCAGCTAATTTGGTACGGTCATAAAATTTCCAGCGGTTATTCTGCAAATATTGCCAGAACATTTCGGCCTGCATGCTTTGCAGGATGTTTTTGGAGGGCGCTTTGGCTTTAGCAATAAGTGTATCTATAAAGAAAATATTATTCTCCCTGCTGTCCTCATCCACCATGTTGCGGTACTTTACCTGGTACATGCTGGCTTTTATCTGCTGGGCATCATTGCCTGCTTTAAGGGCCAGGTTATAAATGACCATTACTTCATTCAAAGCGGATTTTGTAAGCCCTTTTTTTTCGAGGTCTTCAACCTTTTTCCAGTTGGATGCATAGTCATTTTTTGTTTGTGCAAAACAAGTCAATGTGTAGAGAGAAAATAATAAAAACAACCAAAGGGATCTCTTAAAAAACATAGTAGAATAATTTAATTACAAGTTACATTTTGTTAACGAAATGTTGCCATTCAGTCAAATATAAGACGCAGTAATGAGATGTAATGGAAATGCAATTTGCATAAATGGTGCCGATAATTTTCTTTAACGTTTTATTAAACGTTTGAAAAGCTTGCGGCATAGCATTTGAAATACATGGGTAGTAAAAGTTATAACACAAAATTGATAACCTTAAAAAAAATACAATGAAAAAAATTATTACTTTATTAGTTTTAGCAGCCAGCATAACTACAGGTTTTGCACAGTGGCGGCAAACTCGTCAACAAGGAAATGACCAACAAAAATCTACAAATTATCCCACCCGGAACAACAATTATGGCCAATACGGCTCATTAGTTGTAACCTCTGCTATGCAGAAACAATTTTCGGTTTACGTTGATAATCAGCAGTACCAGAATAATGGAAATAATGGTAATGGGGATAATAATGGTAATACTGGCAATAACGGTCCCGGTAATACTGTAAACATCCGGCAATTAAGTGCAGGTAACCACACTATTGCTATTCACCAATGGAAAACAAATTTCTGGGGAAAACAAACCAGGGAAGTAATATATAATTCTTCTCTTTATTTTAAACCAGGGTTTGAGACTACTATTTTTATTAATGCCCTTGGCCAGGTAAATGTCAGCGAACAACAAGTTTACAACAATGATCAGCCAACCTATGGTAACAATGGTAATGGTGTAGGCAACGGTTATGGAAGGATGAAAAATAAGCATAAAAATAAACACAAAAATAAACATCACGACAAAGATTTTGATGATGATGACAATGATGATGACAGGAGATATGACCAAAAAAAGGATAAGAAGAATAAGAAAGATAAGAAGGGTAATAAAGACAGGGATGATGACTAATACTATTTATTCCGTTAGCTTTATTAATTGAACGGTTAAATATATATTGAGTAGAAAATGGTTTTAGATTTCATGGCTATACTTTAAGTGCCGGGGCGAAAGCCCTGGTTCTTTTTTTTATAGCCTCTGCTATGCTTAAATGGTAGGTAATAAAATGGAAGGGCCTTAATAATTATTGAGGCATTCCCATTGCAGCAGCAGCATTCAATTCATAATAGGTTTCTATACTCCAGTCCTGCACTTTGCTTCGTAGATAAGTATCAAGCGCTTCAATACTATCGGCTTCCCAAACACAGGTAGCGGTAGTCATATCCGCATTAGGCATTACCTGCATAATTCGTTGTACGCCGCTTACTGGTAATTCAGGTAAACTTTTTTGAGCTGATGCCCAAAAATCAGCTACATTATTAATGTTGTGATTAACTACGATGATCATAATAGATAGTTTAGGAAGTAAAGATGGGCAAATTTTAAGGGGAACAACTACCCAATGGAGGGTATTTTATATTGAAGATTAATATTGAATATTTCCCTGGATCTTATAATGCATACCTATTTGCCAGGGTATTTAGATTTGAAAGAAATATTAAATATTCATTCTCAAATATTACTTCTTTAATACTTCAGCCATTGTCTTACCTATATCGGCCGGGCTTGCTACTACATGAATCCCACATTCTGCCATGATCTTCATTTTTGCAGCAGCGGTATCATCTGCACCACCCACAATGGCGCCTGCATGGCCCATACGGCGGCCGGGAGGGGCTGTTTGTCCAGCAATAAAACCTACAACAGGTTTTTTATTACCAGTTGATTTAATATAGTGTGCTGCCTCGGCTTCCATGCCACCACCAATTTCACCAATCATTACAATAGCGTCAGTTTCATTATCATTCATAAATAGTTCAATAGCCTCTTTGGTAGTTGTGCCAATAATAGGATCGCCACCAATACCTATTGCCGTAGAAATTCCGAGGCCTGCCTTTGCTACCTGGTCTGCTGCTTCATAGGTTAATGTGCCCGATTTTGAAACAATACCGATCCTTCCTTTTTTAAAAATGAAGCCTGGCATGATACCAACTTTGCATTCATCGGCTGTAATTACGCCTGGGCAGTTAGGTCCTATTAATCTTGTGGTTATATTCTGTAAATAGTTTTTCACTTTCACCATATCCTGTACAGGAATTCCTTCGGTGATACAAACAACCAATGCAATGCCTGCATCAGCAGCTTCCATAATGGCATCGGCTGCAAAAGCCGGAGGTACAAAAATGATACTTACATCGGCACCGGTTGTTTTAACTGCATCAGCAACTGTATTGAACACCGGTTTTTCCAGATGTGTGCTGCCACCTTTACCCGGTGTAACACCACCCACTACATTAGTGCCATATTCTATCATTTGCGTAGCGTGGAACGTGCCTTCGGTACCGGTAAAACCCTGTACAATTATTTTGGAATCTTTATTAACTAAAACAGACATTTCAATTAGGAATTAATAATTAGGAATTAAGAATTGCCGCAAAGATAGGGCAGAAGGGTGTATCGTACAGGGATATTTTGATTTTTGAATTTTGACTTTTTTTGCAGGGCATAGGTTTTATCAATCTAACTTATCTCCCTGCAATAATACTTCCATATCCCTGTCGTTGCTTATTTTTCCTTTGGCTTCCAGCATACGCATGTCTTTGGCATCCTGTAAAAATTCCGAAGCAAAAATAAATTCATTAAGTTTTTTATTGTCAGAGAAGATGATGTCTTTTTTATTACCCGTCCATTCTTTCTTTCCTTCAAACATGTACAGGATATTCTCACCCATTTCCATTACGCTGTTCATGTCGTGGGTATTAATTACCGTGGTCATGTTAAACTCCCGGGTAATATCCAGGATCAGTTTATCAATAACCATGGAAGTTTGCGGATCAAGCCCAGAGTTGGGTTCATCACAAAATAAATACTTAGGGTTAAGTACTACGGCACGGGCAATTCCAACTCTTTTTTTCATGCCGCCACTTAGTTCTGCCGGGAATTTTTTATTAACACCCTCTAAATTAACCCTGTCTAATACCTCGTTTACACGTTTAAGTTTTTTAGCAAAAGGAGTTGTTGTAAACATATCCAACGGAAACATGATGTTCTGTTCTACGGTCATACTATCAAATAAAGCGGAGCCCTGGAAAAGCATACCTATCTGCTGACGCAATTCTTTTCTTTGCTCAATAACCATTTCAGTAAAACTAACACCATCATAAATAATTTCGCCTTCGTTGGGTTCAAATAATCCTACCAGGCATTTTTGTAAAACTGTTTTTCCGCTACCACTGGTTCCAATAATGAGGTTGGCCTTGCCTGTTTCCATAACATGGCTCACATCATCCAGTACTACTTTATCAACAAAACTTTTCTTTATGTTTTTAAATTCAATCATAGTTAAACTCAATATTTTTTTTAACCTAACAGTAAGGCAGCTAAAATATAATCAGCAAACAATATCATGATACAACTTACTACTACACTTTTTGTACTGCTTCTTCCTATTTCTAATGCACCGCCCTGTACATGGTAACCATAGTAAGATGGAATTGAACTGATGATAAATGCAAAAGTGTATGCTTTTACCAATGCAAAAAATACATTGTAAGGCACAAAGTTCATAATCAGTCCCATATCATAGGTATCTGTAGATAGGATACCGGTTGCAGCACCGGCCAATCTACCACCAAAAATTCCTAATACCATTGATAAAACCACCAGCATGGGAATAGTAAGTAAACTGGCAACAATTTTAGGCAGCACCAGGTATGATTTAGTATTGATACCCATGATCTCCAATGCATCTATCTGTTCACTCACCCTCATATTACCGAGTTCACTGGCAATTTTACTGCCCACAACACCAGCTAATACAATACATACAACGGTTGGGGCAAATTCCAGGATCACAGTATCCCGTACAATTTGTGCAATGGTAGTTGCAGGTATCAGCGGACTAACCAACTGGTAAGAAGTTTGCACCGCACTTACCGCACCCATAAAAACAGAAATGATGATGACAATACCCAGGGAGCCAATGCCGATCTCAACACATTGATGCATTAGTTCTTTCCAATACATTCGCATGTTCTCCGGTCTGGTGAACATGCCTTTAAGCATTAAAATATAACGGCCAAAATGATTAAAAAAAAGCATTTATTAATTATGTTAGTTGTACAATGTTAAGTGTACGTATGTATAATTATTTCAATTGAGACGTACATCGTACATCAAACTTCGTATGTCAATAAATTATACATTTTCGGGTGATATATTTTTTTTCCGTTTCCACCATTTACTTTTTTTAACCAGTTCCTGGGTATTGATCTTGCTTTTTGTCTGTGCATCCACTACTGCAATCAATACCATATTAAATATAGCTCTTATGGAACTTCCTAATTGCAAAACGTGTACCGGCTTATTTAAGCCCAGTAAAATAGGCCCTATAGAATCCGTACCTCCAACTTCCTGTAATAAATTATAAGCGATATTACCCGCTGCAAGGTTAGGAAAGATAAGTACGTTCACATCGCCATCTAAAAGCTCGGTGAAAGGGTAATTTTCTTTTAAGATCTCTTTGTTGAAAGCCAGTATACCCTGAACATCCCCATCGCAGATAAGCGTGGGGTCCTTTTCTTTTACAATTTGCCTTGCTTTGCGTACCAGGTTGGCTTCCGGCGAATCGCTGCTACCAAAATTAGAATAGGAGAGCATAGCGATCCGGGGTTTGATGTTGAACTGTTTTACCTCTTTTGCTACCAGCAAGGTTATCTCAGCCAGCTCTTCGGCTGTGGGGTTAAAATTCACAGTTGTATCAGCAAGAAATAGCGGCCCACGCTTGGTGAACATGATATACATGCCTGCAATCTTTTTAACGCCCTCTTCTGTACCAATAATATGCAATGCCGGCCTGATGGTATCGGGGTAATTCCTACTCAACCCGCTGATCATGCCATCTGCCTCGCCATTTTCTATCAGCATACAACCAAAATGGTTACGGTCTTTCATTACCTTATAACTCTCATATTTATTCACGCCCTTGCGATGCCTCTTTTCAAAATAGATATCGCCATATTTTTTCCTCAGGTCCTCATGCTTATCATCTGCCGGGTTCATTATAGGCATACCTTCAAGGTCAATTCCGTTCTCATCTGCAATCTTCCTGATCTTATCTTCCTTCCCTAACAGAATTGGATAAGCCACATGCTCTTCCATAACCAGCTGGGCCACTTTTAATATCTTAATATTTTCCGCATCGGCAAAAACAATACGCTTTGGATCTTTACGTGCCTTAGATCCTATTACACGGCTTAACTGGTTATCTAAACCTAAACGGTGGTTTAAAATATCAATGTATCCTCCCCAATCTGTAATGGGGAGTTTAGCTACACCGCTTTCCATGGCAGCTTTGGCAACTGCAGGTGCAACCGTAGATAATAAACGGGGATCTAACGGTTTTGGAATAATATAATTGGGGCCGAAAATTATTGTCTTTTCATTATATGCAAGCGTAACAATATCCGGTACCGGTGCTTTGGCAAGTTCTGCCAGGGCCTTCACAGCAGCAAGTTTCATGGCTTCGTTAATGGCTGTAGCTCTAACATCTAATGCCCCACGGAAAATATAAGGGAACCCCAGCACGTTATTAACCTGGTTGGGATAATCACTGCGGCCGGTGGCCATGATAATATCTTTACGGGCAGCAACAGCTGTTTCGTAATTGATCTCCGAATCAGGATTGGCCATAGCAAAAACAATTGGATTTTTTGCCATGCTTTTCACCATCTCTGCTGATACCACATTACCAATACTTAAACCGATAAATACATCAGCATCTTTTAATGCTTTTGTAAGATCATAATCTGCATATTTTGCATCCACACAAAATTTCTGTTTCAATTCTTCTACATCGGGCCGGCCTTTATACAAAATTCCTTTGCGGTCAAATACCATAAAATTGCTGTGCCGGGCACCCAGCGATTCGTATAACTGGATACAGGCCATTGCTGCTGCTCCGGCACCATTTACCACAAATTTTACTTTTTCAATTTTCTTTTTTTGCAGGATGAGGGCATTTAATAATGCTGCAGCACTGATGATAGCTGTACCGTGCTGGTCATCATGCATAATGGGAATTTTGCAGCGCTTTTTTAATTCCTGCTCAATGTAAAAACATTCAGGGGCTTTAATATCTTCTAAATTAATACCGCCAAAAGTTGGTTCAAGTGCCTGAACGATCTGTACAAATTTCTCCGGATCGGTTTCGTTTATCTCAATATCAAATACATCAATATCGGCAAATATTTTAAAAAGTACACCCTTACCTTCCATTACAGGCTTGCTTGCTTCGGGGCCAATATTACCCAATCCCAATACAGCGGTACCATTACTAATTACCCCCACCAGGTTTCCCTTGGCAGTGTATTTATATACATCTTCAGGATTGGCAGCAATTTCAAGGCAGGGTTCTGCTACGCCAGGTGAGTATGCAAGCGAAAGGTCTCTTTGTGTTTTGGCTTCTTTTGTAGGTACTACTTCAATTTTTCCGGGACGTCCTTTGGAATGATATTCTAATGCCTGTTGTTTACGTAAGTCTTTTGACATAAATTATTTCGATTTAATACACAAAGCAAATATTGCATGCATATTTATTTGGTTAATATCAGGGAGGTGCAATTTACATAAATACGGGCAGAGTATGTTTATATCAGGATGAGCCTGATTTTACCTTAAAACTCCAGGTGATAATAAATTCAGCTATTACTTCTCCGGTTGCATTTCTGCCGTAAGATCGGGCGCTCACAACTTTACCTTCATTGCTTAGGATAGCATCTTCAATAGTATGTTTTATCATAAGGCCACCTTCACAAGTAAAAATGGTTATACCTGTTGCCTTTTTTATAAAGTTGCCTTCAACCTTTAAAACCAGCATACTTACAGCAGGCTCACGCTTGTAAATGTGGGTAAGGGCAAGTACACCAGTGCTCATTTCAGCTGCCATACTAAGACAGGCAAAATAAGTACTCTTAAAAGGATTTTGACTAAACCATTTATAGGGAACTTTTACGGTACATCTTTCTTCATTGGCATCAATAACCCTGACACCGGCAAAAAATGCACTGGGTAATTTTGAAAGCAGAAACAACCGGAACTTAACAGGATGTTTTATAAGTTGCAGGAATTTTGCAGCGTGGCTCATAAGAAATCTGGTATTATAATGCTACAAACTGTTCTCGTACATCTTTGGATCGAGTGCCTTTGGACTCCACAGTTGTAAAAAAGAAAGTACTTTGTCTTTATCATAACTTTTCTTACCATCCTCAAAATAAACACTGTTCTGTGTATGTATGCGTTTGCCTTTTTTATCTAAAACAATAAACACCGGGAAACCAAAACGTTGTGGATATCCATATTTTGCAAAAGCTTTTTCGTTCTTATTCTCCTTACTGGTATTTAAATGATACCATATAAAACCGGCATTCATAGCAGAATCTATTTTGGGATCAGACTTACAAAATCTTGCAAACTCAATACACCAGGTACACCAGTTACCGCCGGCCTGTATCAGCACATATTTATTTTCTGCTTTTGCTTTTTTAAGAGCTGCCTTAATATCTTTTTGAGCATCGGCTTCGGGGTTGTATAATTTAGCCGGTTCTGTCTGGGCTATACAAACACTTGTCATCAAACAAAAAGCGATTATGATCAAATTTTTCATACTAAATGATTTGTTTTTTTACTTCTACAACACAAAATACAATATTATGCTGTGATTTTCCTGCTGTGAAATTATATTCCACTGTTGCCTGTTGCAAAGTTTACACCAGAAAGGGCATTTTGCTGCAAAGCATCACCAGCTTTTAACGGATAATTGGCTTGTGTACTTTTTAATATAGTTGCTGCAGCCACCTTCCTGCCCAAAAAATATTTGGAGGATTGGCACAAGAATATTTAAATGAAAAGCGATTTAATGTAAGAAGAAATTCAATAGGAGTATTTGGGACTTATTTCTTGCTCTTTACCAATAATGATCTTACTTTAGTAATATAAAGAAGAAATTTGTAGCAAAAATAAGCAGTATGAAACATCTTCTTTTCTTGATCACAATTTGCTTAATATACTTATCCTGCACAAAGGCAAAGAATGATCCATTGTGGGAATGTAACAGTCCACAACTTTTAGACTCAGCGGTGATCTCTAATAAAATTATTGGTTCATGGTTATGGACAAAACAACTTTGCGGTGATGGGGCTGGCCGTATATTAATTGCTAATAAAAACATCAAAATAACGCTCAATGCCAATGCAACTTTTACCGTTTTGGAGAATTCGTCAATAATAACTCAGGGTAATTGGAAATTAAAAATTGTTGACAGTAATGCCTGGGGACTTGACCTCAATACCTCAAGTGAATACTTATATGGCCGTATTCTTTTTTGTAACAACCAGGTAATGTTTAATGACAGTTACCGTGATGGTTGCGATAATCTATTTGTAAAACAATAAGATCAACGATCTTCTTTTTCTAAGATCTCAAACTGCCTGCTTACACTTATCCCGTTCTCATCCACCAGGGTAATAATATGCTTGCCTGGCGATGGATTCATTCCTATCTGGTGAAAATTTTGCGTTGTACCAACAAATTCATCATCTATGCTCCAGAATATTTTTGATCCTGATCGCCGGTGAGCAGCAGTAAAAACTGTTTTGCCTCTTGTACCATCTATTTCCAGCGGCACATAAATTTTTGCATTGGGTTGTGGATAGATAATCTCAATTAATTTACCGGTTTCAGCAAATGAACAACCTGTTTTAAAAGGAGGGAGGGGTATATAATCAATATTCCGTTGCTTATAATAGAATTCCATGGCCGGCGATAAAATGAACCAGCTTTTATGCTGCATATTAGATGGTAATTCACATGCT
>JAYUYX010000027.1:0-2961 GCA_043752205.1 Chitinophagaceae bacterium | reverse complement strand
TTAAAGAAATGAACTCCAAAACGGATAAATGGGAAAACATGTATTATGCAGCAGGAACTCCTGAAAATATTTTAGTAGTAGGATTTACACAGGATAGTTTAAAAAAGTACACCGGTAAAACATTGGGGCAGTTGGCCAAAATATTTGGTAAATCACCAGAAGAAACGGCCATGGATTTAATTATCAAAGACAGCACACGGGTAGATTGTATTTATTTTTTAATGGATGAAAACAATGTGAAAAAACAAATTGTCATACCGTGGTTAAGTTTTGGCAGTGACGAAGGATCTTATTCCAATGAAGGTGTATTTCTGAAATCAAATGCTCATCCGAGAGCTTATGGAAATTTTGCAAGAGTACTCGGTAAATATTGCAGGGATGAAAAACTCATCACTTTACAGGAAGCTATCCGAAAATTATCCAACTTACCTGCAAAAAATCTGAAACTTAAAAAACGAGGCGAATTGAAAGTTGGCAACTATGCAGATATTGTGATATTTGACCCTGCAAAAGTAAAAGATAATGCCACTTTTGATAAACCTCATCAATATGCTGAAGGAATGATCCATGTTTTCGTTAACGGCATACAGGTATTAAAAGATGGTGAACATACGGGAGCCAAACCAGGAAAATTTGTAAAAGGTCCGGGATATAAAACTCCTTAAACTTTTTAAAAGAATATTTATAAATTAAAAAACTGGCTATATAAAAAAATAACAATGAACATCACAATAAGAAGAGCAAAAAAGATTGTCCAAGTTTATTAGAACTGGCAGCCCCCTAAATCCCCCAAGGGGGACTTTAAACCATGAAAGTTTTTAAAAACATTTAACTAAATATTTCGTAGTGATGAATATAAAAATTCGCAGAGCAGTTAAAGAAGACTGCCCAAGATTACTGGAACTGGTAACAGAGTTGGCGATTTATGAAAAGGCACCCGATGATGTAACAGTTACACTGGAACATTTTACAGAAAGTGGTTTTGGTGATAGGCCTGTATGGTGGTCTTTTGTAGCGGAGGAAGATGGGATCATTTACGGCTTTGCATTGTATTATATCCGTTACTCCACCTGGAAGGGACAAGCCATGTATTTAGAAGATATTATTGTAACAGAATCAATGAGGGGTAAAAAAATCGGAAAACTTTTATTTGATCGCCTGATAGAAGAAGCTAAAGAAAAGAAGTTTAGCCGCATCATCTGGCAGGTACTTGACTGGAATGAACCCGCTATAAATTTTTATAAAAAGTATAATGCCAATTTTGATGCTGGATGGCTGAACTGTTCAATCTATGTATAATTGTGTGCTGAAAACAGTGACAATACATAGTGAGATTGCAAAATGACCAATAGCGAACAGAACACTGAACTGTGCCTTTCGATAAACTCAGGATAAACTTACAACGAAGATGATAGTAGTAATGTAGCAGGTAATAATTAGCTTACTCCATCCACCTGCATTTCTTTATTAATTTTCAATACCAACCCCTGTAATACTTTACCAGGGCCGGCTTCTGTAAATGCAGATGCTCCATCAGCAATCATGGAATGCACACTTTGCGCCCAGCGGACAGGGCCCGTTAGCTGATCAATGAGATGTTGTTTAATTTCTTCTTTATCCATCACAGCCCTGGCAGCAACATTCTGATAAACTGCACAAGTAGGATTATGAAATTTTGTTGCTTCAATGGCTGCTTGCAATTCTTCTTTGGCGGGCAGCATTAATGGAGAATGGAAAGCACCGCCCACAGGCAGCACCAATGCTCTTTTAGCACCGGCAGCTTTCATTTTTTCACAGGCAATATCAATGCCTTTTAATGAGCCACTGATTACCAGTTGCCCGGGGCAATTATAATTAGCCGCTACCACCACTTCACCCGTTTCATGTTGAACTTCAGCACAGATAGCTTCTACTTTGTCATCAGCTAAATTTAATATAGCCGCCATAGTAGAAGGATTTAATTCACAAGCTTTTTGCATAGCTGTAGCCCGAACAGAAACCAGTTGCAAAGCATCTTCAAAACTTAAAGTACCATTGGCCACCAGCGCAGAAAACTCTCCCAGCGAATGACCTGCCACCATATCTGGTGAGACATTTTCAATACTTTTATAAGCGATGATTGAATGTAAAAAAACAGCAGGTTGTGTAACGTTGGTTTGCTTTAAATCAGCTTCGCTTCCATGCATCATTATTTCAGAAATACGAAATCCCAATAAATCGTTAGCCTGTTCAAATAATCGTTTGGCAAAGGCACTGTTCTCATAATGTTCTTTACCCATTCCCGGAAATTGTGAACCTTGGCCCGGAAATATAAATGCATGTTTCATAAATTATCTTTAACGGCTCCCAAAAAAAATGTTTGATTGATACACTTTCAATCAAACATTACGTATTGCAAATATAAACTTTAATGTAAGTCTGAACTTATTAGTTTAAGAAACTCACTCCGGCTCGAATTCTTCTGAAACTCTCCATCAAAGGCTGAAGTAGTGGTAGAAGAATTTTGTTTTTGCACTCCCCGCATCATCATACATAAATGCTTGGCTTCTATTACTACTGCTACGCCCAATGGGTTCAGTGTTTCTTTAATAACATTCATAATTTCAACGGTAAGCCTTTCCTGCACCTGTAATCTTCTTGCATACACATCCACTACCCGTGCCATTTTACTTAACCCGGTTATCCAGCCATTGGGAATATAAGCAATATGTGCCTTACCAAAAAAAGGTAACATGTGGTGCTCACACATACTATATACCTCAATATCTTTTACTACAATCATTTCACTAACCGGTTCATGAAATTTTGCGGAGTTAATTATTGCTTTTGCATCTGCCTGGTATCCTTGGGTAAGGAATTGCATTGCTTTAGCAAGGCGTTCAGGTGTCTTCAGTAATCCTTCCCTTTCAGAATTTTCTCCCAGCAAATCCAGCACTTCCCTATAGTTTTCCATTAACCCGG
>JAYUYX010000026.1:0-2971 GCA_043752205.1 Chitinophagaceae bacterium | reverse complement strand
ATAAAGCCAAAGCAACAACGGAACAAACTACCGATGAATCAACAGAGTCAACGGCTAAAGAAAATGTCCCCTCTCAGGAAAGCACCGGTGGTACCGGAACTTACACTGCCCAAGGCAGAACCTATACCGGAGAAGTTACTACTGAAACGAATGAGGGTTTAAGAAATCTCTACACTATTACATGTAAAGGCGACATGATACAGGTGATAGAATTGCGTTTTAAAAATGAAGAAGTTGCAAGCAAAGGCGGCAGTTTTAAACCGGGCAGCCTTGTGCCGGGCGCAGGCGAAGACAATGAAGTAGGTATTATGTTCGGCATTGGTTACAAAAGCGGGGAGGCCTCGGAAGGTACTATCACTATAACTGGCAGTGGTGGGAAAAATGTTATAGAGTTAAATAATGTAAAGCTAACAATACCGGATAAATCAATTATTGTTTCCGGTAAAATTTCTTTTTAAAATTTAAACCTATAAAATACAATGAGAAAGATCATGTTTCTACAACTGTTTATTTTGCTGGTCATATCATCTTTTGCGCAGCCTAAATATTCTTCTACCGGTGGTATTGAAACGCCTTTTAAGGATAAATACAAATTCACAGCTAAGCTGGATGAAAAAACCAATACACTGAGTTTTGAAACCGACGCACCGGTAACTAAAGCAATATTGGGTATATATACACCTGAAGAACTGGCAGTGCGTAAAGGAAAAGAGTATACCAATGGCTATCTCAAAAAAGGGCAAAAATACTCGTATGATCTTAAAAAATCACTTTATAAAAACAAGTATGCATACTGGATAAAAATTTATACTGCAAAAGGGATGTTAGGCGAATATTTTTTTAAAAAAAGAGAAGAAGTAAAAATGGTGGTGACTGAGCCAAAGCCTGTGGAGGAAAAAAAACCAGTGTCGGCCGATGATCCATCACATCCGATTATTAAAACCAATATCAATTGCGAAGCAGGTAAAACTAAAGTAACAGCCGCTCTAAAAGAATTGGATGGCGTTTTTGAAGTAAAAATTAATATTAAAACCGGGATATTAAACTTACACTATAGCAGCGATGGAACTCCACTAAATGATATAGTTGAAGCAATTCTTGATAATGGTTTTGATGTGCTGGATGATGGGCAGGATTTAGGATTGAAAAAATCTACCAAGCCTTCCGCTAATCCATGTAAAGCTAAGATTGTTAAATAATCTTAATCTATAAAACTATGCGCCGCTTACCTGTATTTTGTTTGTTGTTTATTCTGGCAATGTTGCAATTCACCTCAATTGATGCCCAAAAGCTCACGGATGAATGGCGTGTTCTGAAGAAGACTATAACACATCAAAATGGAGAAAAGAATGTTTATGAATATTTATACAGTTACGATAACCGTATAAAAAGTGTAAAATATCTATCTTCAAGGGGTGCATTAATTTTAAGCATCATTAATTTTAATTTTAACAGGAATAATGAACCGGAATCTTATACTGTTCAATATAATGATGGCAGCAATGATGACAGCAGAATAAGGGTTAATGTAAAATATGATGACCGGGGCAGGGTTTCAGAATTAGAAAAAGTTTATGGGAGAGAAATAACCCTTTTCAAATATAAATATTCGGGCACTTCAATTGTAGTTACTCAGAAAATATCAAACAGTGCTAATCCCTTAGACAAAGGAAATACAATTACATTTTACACCGAGCGGGGGGATTATAATGAAACTACATCAGATCCGTTAACCCAAACCATTACTTCAGTTATTACCTTAAAGAAAAACCCGGATCCAGAAATTTTCCCCCATCCTGATGATTTTATGGGAGGGTTTGAACCACCCCGGTTTCTCGGTGTATTAGCCTTCGGCAGCGAACCCAAAATCACTGCAACCAAAGATGAAAATGGCCTCATCACTTCTCTTTCATACATTGCCCGTGGCTCAACCCGGACTTACGAATACACCTATCTTAAAGTAAAAAGTTCAGAGCCGGTTACAACAATTCCCGTAGAAAATATTCCGGCAACCATTATTATCACTAATATTAATTGCGCTGCCGGAAAAGAAATGGTAGAAAGAATTTTGAAATCCCAGGATGGAGTTCAATCAGTAAAGGTGGATATAAGCACAGGCAAATTATCAATTGCATACAGCAGCGATGGCACGCCGTATACAGAGATAATTAAACTGATAAATGATGCAGGTTTTGATGCAGACAGAAGCATATCACTAGTTCCCGATGCCAACCCCTGCAAAGTAACCCCTGTCAATGCCTTCAATATTGTTAATTTAAAAAAAATATACCAGCTACGTGAAGCATCTGCTTCGCCGGAATTGAAGCGGCGATTAATGCAGCAAAGATCAATGATTGCCCGAAATGGTTTTAAATACCAGGTCGCAAACACCGGGGTTAGTGAAAATATACTTAAAGATATTACCGGTTCTGCTAAAATCAGCAGGTCTGAAATTCTTCGGTTAAGGGATATTGATAAAAGCAAACCTTATAACCCGGAAGTAGCGGCGTTTCTAAAAAATTACAAGCCGCCGGCCGATGCTTCGCTATCACAATTTGATGCCCGTAATTATATTAATATGCCACCAATTCGAGAGCAGAAGTGTGGAAGTTGCTGGGTTTATGCGGCCGTGGGTTTACTTGAAATTAGTTATATGGCACAAAAAGGATATGGAACAAAAAGCAATATTGATATAAGTGAAAAGCAGGTATTAGGATGCAGTGCCGCCGGCACATGCGATGGTGGCTGGAATTTTATAGCCTTAGAATGGATGAAAAATACTAATCAAAAGTTACTACCTGAAGTGTCACTAAAAGATAATAACCTTATTCCTAAAAAAAACGCTTCACCTGATGCCGGTTTTGTAGAAGTGTTATGCAATGTTGCCGATGTAAAAAAATATTTTGTGCAGGTTGCGGATTGGGGAATAGTACAAAAAGATAAAGACCTTGACAAGGTAGCTAATGAATAT
>JAYUYX010000025.1:0-17743 GCA_043752205.1 Chitinophagaceae bacterium | reverse complement strand
TAGCATCAAGATGAATTATTTTATGATAAGAACATTGTACAACCTTTGATCCGTTAGGTGGCATAAATAAAGTGTCAACATCAGGACAATCAATATTTGCCCGGTAACCACTTTGCCTGCAAACAGGCAGGTACGTAAAATTGTATGTTGGTTTTGCAAACCATTTACTGCCGGGCAATAATCTAAAAATATCAAACAGTATTGGAGCGGCTGTATGTACACCAATTAAGCCGGGCCTTCCTTCTCCATCCGTATTACCAACCCAAACCGCTACTACATTTTTTGGCGTTACGCCAATGGCCCAACCATCCCTGAAACCAAAGCTGGTACCTGTTTTCCAGGCAATCTTCTGCGATGAAGAGAACTGTTGCCAAAGCCCTTCTTCTCCTGGCCGCATCACATCCTGCATAGATTGAAAAGTGAACCAGATGGAAGTTGCATCTAAAGGAATGTTGACAGTTGATCGTTGGCCGTCCGCAGGACCCTGTGGGTTGGCCGTCTGTGGTCTGTCGTCTGTGGTCGTATATTTTGGTGGATGAAAATCTTTTGCATCAATTTTGCCGTGGTTTTTTGTTTGATGATTTAAAGTACGTGCCATAGATGCATACACACCTGCAAGGTCCCACATGGTTACTTCACAGCCACCCAATATCAAACTCAGGCCATAAAAATCTGCATTATTATTTAGGGTTGTAATACCGGTTTGCTGTAAGGTTTCATAAAAGCGCTGGTATTTATATTGCTGTAGCATTTTTACAGATGGCACATTTAAACTTCTTGACAATGCTCTGCCTGCAGGTACTGCTCCATCATATTCCAGGTCAAAATTCTTTGGTGCATAGCTACCTATTTGTGTTGGAATATCGGGTATGATGGAATTGGGTAAGATCAATCCATCGCTTAGCATGGATGCATATAGAATTGGTTTCAATGCACTGCCGGGGCTTCGCTTTGCTGCTATTACATCCACATCGGCTTCCATATCTGCATTGGCTGCATCTTTAATATTTCCAACATAGGCCAGTGTATTGCCGGTTTCTACATCAAGCACCAATGCACAAACATTATTAATGCCATTTCCTTTTAAAACAGATTGATGCTGCTGCACAATTCCTGCAATATTTTTTTGGAGATCAGCATCAAGTGTTGTTTTTATTTTAGTTTCCTGTTGCCAGATCTTATTATCATTTTTAAAACGCTGCAGTAAATGTGATGCATATTGGGGAAGCCGCAAAGGTTCATCAGGCAAGGGTTCCAGTTTTGCGAGTTCAGCATCCTGTTTATTTATTTTACCAACATGCAATAGATTATCAAGCAACAGGTTTCTTTTCTTTAATAATACGTTCCTGTTTTTGCCCGGATGAACAAGGGCAGGAGCATTGGGTAATACTGCAAGTGCTGCCATTTCGCCCCAGCTTAGTTTATCGGCGCTGCGGCCATAGTAGCGCCAGGATGCTGCATCAAGCCCTACGATATTACTACCAAATGGTGCATTACTGGCATACAGAGCAAGAATAATTTTTTTGGAATACGATAATTCCAGCCGCAAAGCCAGTATGCTTTCTTTTAATTTATTCCAGATATTTCTTTTATCATTTTTTTTGGAGAGCCTGATCACCTGCATGGTTAGTGTACTGCCTCCCTGCACCACGCCTTTATTCTTTACATTTTTCAAAGCAGCTCTGCTAATGGCAACGGGGTCAACACCGGGGTGTTTAAAAAAACGCCTGTCCTCAAAAGTAATAATGCAGTCAATGAATTTTTGTGGTACATTTTTATTGTAAGGAAAACGCCATTGCCCGTCGGCTGCAATGGTTGCATTTAATAAGTTGCCATCCTTATCTTCTATAACATAAGAAGTTGGTGCATTAAATAATTTTGATGGAAGGGCAAGCCAGAACCAAATTAATAAACCAAGCAGTACAACTAATTTAATTTTTGTTGCGGTGCGGAGAGATTTTATTTTCTGAAAAAATTTAGTCATATTAATATAGAACGCTGATGCTACAGATTTTGCTGATTAACGCAGATTAAAAATCAGTGTTAATCATTTCTATCAGCGTCATCAGCGTTCCTTTTTTTATTGGTTCACAACTTCAACCCACCTGCCATTAACTGCAGCAGTAATACTATTATCATACATTGCTTCACAATAAGTAGCCGGTAAATACCTTCCCAGGTAAGATGCATTCAATTGTACATAATAAGTATGTGTTTGGTTGCTGGCAATATTAAAGTAGGTATACACCCTGTCATCACGAATATCCTGGTAGGTTGATGAAGAAGATTTGAAAGCACCTTCACCATCAAACATTCTCGCATTTAAAATTTCCCAACCACTTGGGAATATCTGCGCCAGCACCATCTGAGAATAATAACCCCGTCTGCCGGGATTGGTGATAACAACTTTAGCTACGAAGTCGGTGCCCTGTGTAAGTTTATTTATATCGATAGCAGCGCCATTTTGATTTATATAACTCACAGTCATACTCAATACAGCAGGGTTGTTATTTACTTTGATAGTATCACCGGTAAGGGGTTGCCCCTGTGTGATCAAACGCACATACAGTGTATTGTTGCCCTTATTGGTGATAACCACACTACTGTTGCCTTTTGAAAATATAATGGGTAATTGCCTTAGATAAGTAGGGGAGTTGATGTCCACATTTTCCCCATCAACATTTCCTGTTGCAATAATTTTTGCACCTGATGGATTCTTGCCACAATACTTTGCAACAGCAATTAATGCATAGGCAGTGGTTTGCGTACTGTACCAGTTGTCCTGCGATAATTGTGCAGCAACAGAAGTCAGCAATTCTTTAGCTTTATCTTTTTTGCCCATGATGGTAAGCGTTTCCAAAACCATGGCCTGATCTCTTAAAGCAGAACCAAATGTAATACCCGGTGCCGGCCTCTGTTCAAAACTCGTTGGCAGACCGCTGATCAGATCTAGTGCTGTATTTGGCTGGTTGGCCAATGCATAAGCAGCAGCAAGCCTCCATTTTGCTTCGGCAGATAAATATTTGAATTCCTTCAAACGGTTCATGGCACCCAGTTCCGGAGTTTTGGCCAATGCCAATGTAAACAACCTGTATGCCTGCGTAAGATCACCGCCATAAAAATTAGTTGTAGATGGCGCCCAGCTATTTGCTTCGCCACGCTGGTAATTTTTCCATTGCTGCAACATATGGTCACTTACCAGGTAACCATTATTTTGTGCTTCTACTAAAAAATGGCCGGCATAGTTGGTACCCCATTCATCGCTTTCAGCAATGCCTGGCCAATAACTGAAGCCTCCACCCGGCCCCTGGAAATTCTGGATCCTCGAAATACCAGATTTAATATTCCTGTTCACCTGTGCTTTTTTAATTTCATCGAGGTCGGTCAATTGATTTAATACCAATTGCGGAAAAGCAGCAGATGTTGTTTGCTCTATGCAGCCGTGTGGATATTCGATCAGGTAATTCAACCGCTTCTGCAGGTTCATGGAAGGCACGCTTGAAATTTCAAGCACTGCTGTACTTGTTGCGGCTACACCAATAGGAATGGCTGTTGTTTTCCATTGCTGTCCGGGAGCCAGGTTCATTACAGTTACCTGCGTAATGGGCGGGTTTGGATTCCTGATGTCAAGTTCTACTTCATAATCTGCTTTTTCTTTACCAGAGCTAGCCAGCAGTTTTACTTTTCCTACACCTACATTTGGTTTAACCCTTACATCAAAATAAACCATCTGCTCACCTGTTTGCGAAAAATTTATGGATTGGGCATTTCCGCCAACCACTTCCAGGTAAGGATTAGATTGCAGGGAAATATTTACCTTCTTGATATTATTCTCCATGGCAAAAACAGTAACAGGTAGTTTGATGGTCTCGCCTGGTCCTAGTACCCTTGGCATAGTAGCCAGCATCATTAATGGTTTTTTAACTGCCACTGTTTTTTCAGTAGCACCATAACTGCCATCATGAGCCGCAACTACCATCGCTCTTACCGAGCCAATATAAGATGGCAGTGTGAAGGCCTGCTTCTGTGTTTGGTTGCGCTTTAGATGAAAAGGGCCAAGGTATTGCACCACCGGTTTAAATCGGTTTGCTGTTTTTTGTTTACCAGGACCGGCTTCGTTATCACCACCAATAGTAAGTATCCTTTCCAGGTCACCACCCCATGCACCTATTACATAATCAAAGAGGTCGAAGCTTTTTACACCCAGGGCTTCTCTTGCATAAAAGGCTTCATGTGGGTTTGGTGTTTTAAACCTGGTGAGATCTAATAAGCCTTCATCAACAATAGCAACACAGTAGGTCATTTCTTTTCCATTCTGTTCACTTACTGAAAAGGAAATATTTTGCTCGGGCCTGATACTGCTGGGAATATCAAGTATGGGTTTAAGTACGGTATTCTTGTCTTCTATAAAAATAGGCACCGAACCATACATCCGTATTGGCAGATCATTAATCGTTTGAGAATGCGGCTGTAACAAACTCACTGTTGCATAAACATTAGGTGCCATACCAGATTCCGCTTTGAATTTTACATCGGTCTGTCCCTGTTTAGTTTCCTGCCAGAAAGACTTTAAAACTTTGCTGCCATTCTCAATGCTTACCAGCACACGTCCGCCTTTACTGCTTGGTATCTTTAAAGAAACTTCTTCGCCTACATTGTATTTTTCTTTATCGGGAGTAAAAGACAACATCGATGCAGCTGTCTGGTCATCATTGCCACTCCTGCTTTGCCAATAAGGGTCATCAATATAAAATGTGGAGCCGGTTGTGTGGCCGCTCTTAAGATCCTTTACCAATATTAAATAACGTCCCCATTCATTTTCTGATGTTCCAAAGTTCCAACTGCCACGCCCGTTATTTAGTTTTACGGTTTGGGTCTTCAGCAGTTTATTATATTCATCCTGTGTGAAATTGCTGAGATTATCATCATTATTATCCCACCACCATCGCCATTGAATGCGGTAGAATTGTACTTCCACCTCATTAGTTCCCGCTAATAAATTTCCTTTACTATCTACGTTAACAATCTGTGCAGTATGATTTTTTCCCGCTAATAAATAATCAAATGGTTTTTGCCCATCGGGTAATTTAATACCTGCATAGCTTGTATATGGACTGTAAGGCATACTTACATTATCAATGCTAAAACTTCCGCCAGGTTCAAAAACCTTTACCATCATATTCGCACTCAACATGCCCGGAGCAGTTTCATCAATTTCAAAACTGGTATTTAATGCAGCATTGCCCTGTTCATCCAAAGTACCTTCGTAAATGGTTTTGCTTTGGGTTGCGTAGTTTGATGTTGGGTTATCAAAATCGAAACCTGTAAATTTCGGAAAACTTGTTCCTCTAGAATACAAAGAGGCATCTATTTTTGCTTTTAAATTTTTGCCCACTGCGCCAAACAGCCATTTGGCATTGATGTTACCCGGCGTGGTATTGCCTTTGCCAAGCACAGGGTCTTTGCCAAAATCCAGGTTTATCTTAAGCCTGTTGGGCATAATGGTTTCCACCTTTATCCTTTTTTCGAAGACAGCACCACCTACTTTTATTTTTGCAAGCCAGTTACCGGTAGGAGAAGTGGCATCTGTATTGGTTTTAAAAAGATAGAAGCCATCATCGGCATTGGTTTGAATTGTATGCTTATACAATTGCCCCTGCGGCGTGAATAAACTGAATTCAACCGGGTGATCTTTCGGCAGCTTGTTCTGTTTATCTTCTACAATAAAATTCAGGAACATAGTATCACCGGGGCGCCAAACGCCCCGCTCTCCAAAAATAAATCCTTTAATACCGTTCTTAACTTCTTCACCGCTCACATCAAAGCGGCTAAGCGCCAGCGAACTTCCGTCATCCAGTTTTAAATAACCTCTTTCCTTTCCTTTGCGTGCAATCAGTAAAAACGGTTTTCTTTTCAGATCAATATTGGCAAAGCCATCGCTGCCGCTTTTGCCTTTACTGATGATGGTACGCTGGTAATCCATGATCTCAATATCAACACCGCTCATGGGATCGGTAGTAAGAATATCGCTTACTGCAACTACCAGGCTGTTGTCATTGCCACGCTTGGCAGTTAGGCCTATATTGCTGGCTAAAATATTTCTTGTAGCCCAGCGGTCCTTGTTATAATAAGATCTGCTGGTGGGGTCATCTCTCCGTTGCCAGCTATATCCAAAGGGATAATAAGTATCGTACCTGTCCCAGAAAGCATCATCTTCATCAACAGCATTGCCGCTGCCATAATCTTCGTAATCATTATAATTTTCTTCTTCTTCATCAGCATCAGTTTTTGTTGCCGTATCCATGGAGAGGTATAGTGAGTATTCAGGTCTAAATCCGATCGTGACTTTATAAATTGCCCCCTGTTCAGTCTTCAAATATTTATCTATATCTAAAGAAAAATGCTGTTTTTTATGCAGGTCGAGTGTTTTATCATCATCCAGCCTCAAAGTTTTTTGAACGATAGGTTTACCAACCCTTCTCAATTCACTGTTACCGCCAAGGTTATTTTCCTGAAGAAATTGCGGAACATTGTTCTCGTATATTTTGATGATACTGATATCAACCGCATTCAGGTTAATGGATTCAAAAGGTAAAACCAAATGCCCGCTGTTTGGTAAAATATTTCCTTTGCCATGAATCCTTACAGCCGGCATCCTGTTCTCGAAATTGATGTTAGCTGCAAATCCTTTATCCAGTACATCGCCCCATGTATTTTTTATACCTGCATTGATATTTACAGTGTAATTGCCATCTAATTTCCCATTGCCAAAAACTTTTACTTCACTGCCATTAATGGTATACGAAATATCTGATTGCCCACTAATGGTTATCAAACCATCCAGATCCTGGCCCACAGCGATCATATCACTAAACTGCACCGATGCATATTGCTGGGCTTCATTAATAGCTATCACATCCAGTACCTTAAAATCACCGGTGGAAGGAACTTCTATCGCTTCTTCGCCTTTTACATCCATACTCAAGGACTTACCGTTCCAGCGCAGGTTAACTTTGCTGGCAGACTTTAACCTGTTAATATTTTCAACCGTGTAGCGATGTGTTTTTGTGGCATCATTATGTTGCCAGTTTATTTTTAGTGCAATATTATTTTGAGAAGCGGCTAATAATTTTTCTAACTGTTTGCCATCTTCTATGTCAGCAGTCTCCAGCGTTCCGCCTAAGGTCATCTTATTCTTTACACCTGTGCTTCGTAAGCCATCCTGTACTACTTTGAATGAAGGCTTAACTGTTTTCATGTTGAATTTAAATTCAGAAAACTTGCTTGTTGTTTTAGTTACCTTACCCAGGTTGAATGTTATGGTATACATCTGATCGGGTTTCAGCCAGCTGTCGGGTTTAAATTCAATGGTACGTGCATCAAGCCAAAATGCTTTTCCTTTTACTGAAGGAGAGATCTTGAATAAGGATTCTTTAACGGCTTCTCCAACGGCATGTGTTGTAGCGGCATCTGCGGCCAGTTTAATACGCACTGCAGCAGTTTTTGAAACTGTACCTGTTGTGTAGGCTTCAATGTACTTGCTGAATGCAGGATCTACATCGATCCATTTGTCTTTTTTGCTGCAGGAGAATAGAGAAATAGTTACTGTTAACAATAACAGGGTCCGTAAAAAAGTTGCATTGAACTTTTCATTACGGCAGCTTCGGTCGAATTCCATAATTTGTAATTGGTTGTTGAAGTTAGGTTGACATTGATGGAGTCATCAATATCGGCATTTTTATTTGCTATGTAAATGTGGAGAGAAAAAATGATATCTCCAATAGCCGAAGAAATTAATTTTAGTTAAAAGATGTATAAAAGAATTTTTAGTTTCTTGTTTCTTGTTTTCCGTTTTTCGCTGGGTGCTTTTTGTTACTGTCGTCTGGTCAATTGATCTTTGTTGCAACAACTGTATAAGTGCCGTTAGTTAAGGAAGAGGTTGTTTCCTGGGTGTAACCATTGGCGGAAGTTTCAATGATCTTTACACGCACTTCCATGTTTGACGGGAAATTGATCTTGTTCTCATTCCTTATCACTTTATCCAGGCGGAGGGTGTAAGAGCAGTTGTTCTGCCAGGTAATTTTAAAACGGACTACAGCTTTTAAGGCCTCACTGGTTTCTGTTTGATACATGCTGGTTCTGTCGGCAATGGTAATGATGCCGGCCCTGCTATCGGCAATGCGGAATTTGCCTTCCTTGAATTTGCCACAGTCGGGAGTTTGGCTGAAAGCCACTGCTGCAGGCAAACACAGCAAAAATAGTATGACAATTTTTTTAATCATAAGTTACCTGGTTTCTTAATAGATCTTCAAATTCATCTCTTCTTCTTATCAATTGTGCTATGTCGTCTTTTACCAATACTTCGGCTGGCTTAAAACGTGAGTTGAAATTACTGCTCATTTCAAAGCCATAAGCACCGGCATTGCAGAAAGCAAGATAGTCAGCTTCTCTAACTTCAGTAAGCTTTCTTTCCCAGGCAAAAGTATCTGTTTCACAAATGTTACCTACAACAGAATATTTTTTTACAGTTCCATCGGGGTTGCTGATGTTCTCGATCTTGTGGTAAGCTTCATAAAACATAGGGCGAATGAGGTGGTTGAAACCGCTGTTGATGCTTACAAAATTTGTTGCTGCCGTTTCTTTTAAAACATTCACTTCAGTTAGCAAATAACCTGCGCCACTCACCAGGAATTTCCCCGGCTCAAACCAAACCTGTAAATGCCTGCCATCAGGATTTGGGTGATTGTTGAAAGCTTCATTTACCTTTTGCGCCAGCAGCGGCATATCGGTTTCTGAATCTCCATCTTTGTAAGGCACTTTAAAACCGCCTCCAAGATCAATAGACTCAAGTTCTTTGAAAGAAGGTATGATATCAAACAACACTTCTATTCCTTTTACAAACACATCTACATCCTGTATATCACTGCCGGTATGTATGTGAAGGTTCTGAATAAAAAGGTTGTGTTTTAAAACAACGGCAAGTATTTTATCAAGCTGGTCAACGGGGATCCCAAACTTGCTGTTATCATGCCCGGTAGAAATTTTAATATTGCCGCCACCCATGATATTGGGCCTTAGCCTGATACCTACAGGATAGCTATGCCCGAATTTTTCTCCAAATTTTTCAAGATTATGGAGGCTGTCTATATTAATATGTACAGCAAGATTTTTGGCTTGTTCTATTTCAGTAAAATGAATACCGTTACTGGTGTATAAAATATTTTTTGGTTCAAAACCGGCAAGCAGTGCAAGCTTTACTTCATTAATAGAACTGCAGTCAACACTGCAGCCAATGTTTTTAATATGCTTTAAGATATGAATATTGGTCAAAGCTTTACAGGCATAAAAGAACCTTGTATCTGTCTGGGCAAATGCATTGGTAAGTTTCTGGTACTGGGCATTTATATGCTCCGCATGATAAACATAGAGTGGTGTACCAAACTCTTGAGCGATGTTAACCAGTTGTTGATGTGATAATGAAGGCATGTTGCGAAAATAATAAATGAATCGCTGATTAAAGTGGTTGAAATGATTTCACTGAAAAAATATTTGTCTCACAAAGTCACGAAGATCGCAAAGAAAAAAAATACCTCAAATCCCCTTGTGTGCTTTGGGTGTTTTGCGTTAACAAAAATGTTATGCAACTATTTCCTGTATTTCTGTTGGCTCCATATTGGCATTTCGCATAGCAATACTCCTTACGGCATTGGCAGTAACATCCATAAATGCTTTTTTCGTTATGGTATCATCTCCAACCATAGCAGGTACACCAATATCTCCGCCTTCACGAATGCTTTCTACAATTGGTATTTGACCCAGGAAAGGGATGTCGAAATCTTCAGCAAGATTTTTACCGCCGTCCTTTCCAAAAATGTAATATTTATTATCCGGTAATTCTGGTGCTGTGAAATAGCTCATGTTCTCTATCAAACCAATAACCGGCACTTTCAGTTGCGCCTGCCCAAACATAGCAATGCCTTTTTTAGCATCGGCCAATGCAACAGTTTGTGGTGTAGTAACAACAATAACTCCTGTTACAGGTACAGTTTGTACAACGGTTAAATGAATATCACCGGTACCTGGCGGCATATCAATAACTAAATAATCAAGTTCACCCCAATCTACTTCACTTACAAACTGGCGGATGGCACTGCTAACCATCGGCCCACGCCAAACCACTGCCTGCTTCTCATCAATGAGTAAACCGATGCTCATCATTTTTATGCCGAATTTTTCTATAGGTACAATTAAACCTTTGCCATCAACTTCCCTCATCAATGGCCTTTCGCCCCGCACGCCAAACATAATGTGCTGGCTGGGGCCATAAATATCAGCATCCATTAAACCAACTTTTGCACCGCCTGCCGCCAGGGCCAGGGCAAAATTAGAAGCCACCGTACTTTTTCCAACACCACCTTTACCACTTACAACTGCAATAATATTTTTAACGCCACTTAAAATTGTTTTGCCATCCTTCCTGTTACTACTGGTATTGCTGGTAAAGTTTACCGTAACAACAGCCTCTTTGTTCACCAATAATTTAACAGCATTGATACAGGCATTCATGATCATATCTTTCAAAGGGCATGCAGGTGTAGTAAGCACAACAGTAAATGAAACATTATTGCCATCTATTGTAATGTCCTTTACCATATTCAATGTAACCAGGTCTTTGCCAAGATCGGGCTCCTGTACATTGCTAAGCGCCTTTAAAATATCCTCGTTCGTCATCGTTCAATTATTTGTTAAAATAGCCATTTGAGCCGCAAATTTAAACATTGATACCCTTACTTTGTTTATTAATTAAGGAATGTTGTTATTTTTGGAACGTACAGGTACACGAAACGGAGAAAGAGGATACATGGCATTAAACTTGCGAATCATTATATAGCAAACCTATTTTGATCTTTATTAGATGAAGAAATTTATACCATACTTTATTATTGCTGCTTTGATTTTCCCTGTTGCTGCCAAAGCTCAGTTTGAGACATTTAAAGATTCTATTGTTCAGTTATATGGTATAGTAATGACTGCCGACAGTTTAAAAGGCCTGGAATCAGTAAGTGTGGTTGTAAAAGGTCAGAACAGAGGTACTATTACCAACTATAAAGGCGTTTTCAGTATTGTGGTGTTAAAGGGAGATGATGTAGAATTTACCAGTATTGGATTTAAGCCAAAGACCATTCGTATTCCTGCAACCCTGGAAGGTAACCAGCATAGCGTAATACAATTGATGGTGAATGATACGGTATACCTGGCAGCTACAATTATAAAAGCAAGGCCTTCCAGGGCACAGTTTGAAAGAGATTTTTTAAATACAGAAATACCCGACGATTATATTACCATTGCCCGCAAAAATACTAATGAAGCCACCCGTAGAATATTGGTTGCCAATCTTCCTACAGATGGGCGTGAAGCCAGCAGCCAGTATTTAAGGCAGGCCAGCAACAAGGCTTACTATTCCGGCCAGGCACCTCCTATGAATATTTTTAATCCTTTTGCCTGGGCCGAGTTTATTAAGGCATGGAAAAGGGGAGATTACAAGAGCAAAAAATAATTCCCGCTGCATGCCTCATCCATTGTAATATAAATCTCAAGTTTTTAGTGAACAAAAAATATTCCTGTAAATTCGTTTTCATAAAAATAAGTATGAAGATTTTTTTGATAGGTTTTATGGGGAGCGGCAAATCCTATTGGGGCAAAAAATGGGCTCAGAAACACAGTTTTTATTTTTATGATCTTGATGATGTTATTGAAAAAAAGCAGGGCAGAAGCATAGCAGCGATTTTTGAAAAAGATGGTGAAGATGCTTTCAGGAAATTAGAAGCAGGGGCATTAATGAAATTTGCTTCAAAGGATCATTGCATGATAGCATGTGGGGGAGGCACTGCCTGTTATGCTGATAACATGCAATGGATGAATGAACATGGAATTACCGTTTATCTTTCTGCCACTCCACAATATATTTATGATAGAGTTCTGGAGGAGAAAGAAAAAAGGCCACTTATTAAAAAAGTAAACCGGGCAGAATTACTTTTCTTTATTGAGCAGAAACTAAAAGAACGTGAGGTTTTTTACAACCAGGCAAAAATAATTTTAGCTGCAGAGGAGATTGATGATAATTTTGTTCCTGAATTTATAAGCTCAAACCTGCCACCAGCAAAACCTGGTTTATAAATCACATCTTATGCACAAAGGGTTTATTAAAATTGCCGCTTTATTTGGCATGCTGTCGGTCATACTGGGTGCATTTGCTGCTCATGGCCTAAAGCAAATTTTATCAGCAGATAACCTGCAGGTTTTTGAAACAGCGGTGCGTTATCAGTTTTACCATGTATTTGCTTTGTTGGCTGTCGGTATACTGTATGGAAGTTATTCTGTTAAGTCCATGTTATGGGCAGGTTACTTATTTATTACAGGAATGATTTTGTTCTCCGGCTCATTGTACCTGCTGTGTTATGTAAAACATGCAGCAATGCCGCTAACCTGGTTGGGCGCCATTACTCCTTTTGGTGGGGCTGCATTTGTGGGTGGCTGGCTTTTCCTTTTTTTAGGAATATCTAAGCGAAGTTAAAATGATTGTATTTTCCTGTGTATGGTTATTAAAGTGCCATTGCGGTTTTCAATCTTGAAATCTACATGTATATCCTCCATACGTTTTTTCATATTCTTTAACCCGTTCCCAAACGGGCGTACATCATCCATGTTAATTCCCGATCCGTTGTCCTGAATAAATAATGTAAGCCCATCCTCAACCTTTACCAATGTTATATTTACTTCGGTGGCTTTAGCATGTTTTAAAATATTATTAAGTGCTTCTTTTATCACTAAAAAAACATTCCTTCTTATCTCACCTATAACTTCAATGGTTGGTAAATTTTGAGGAATACTGATGTTACATTTGATACCCGTGTCTTCAAAATATTCCAGTGCATAACTACGGATGTAAGCAATCATATTTCCCAATGAATCATTGCTGCTGTTCATACTCCATATAATAGCATTCATCTTGTTCAGCAGTTCATTAGCCGATGAAGATATTTTTTCAATTTCGGGAATAGGGTTATCAATAAGTTTTGTTTTTGCCAATTCGCTGTACAAGCTAATGGTGGTCATGCCTGCACCCAGGTCATCATGCATATCAGCACTTATCCTGTTCCTTTCTTCCTGTTGTGCCTTTATTACAGCTATCTGTGTCTCGTATTCCTTTTTTTTAGCGTCCAGTTTCAACGCTTCCTGTTCTTTTATTCCTTTTATCAGTTCATTCCTATTTTTGTACGTTAATCCCAGCAGGAAAAATATCAATTCAAATGCGATACCGGTGTTGTAATAAAATAGGGCAGAGAAATAGATACCTGTAGGCCTCACTTTAAAAACCATTAATAAAAATGATATAATCGAAAAAATTACCAGCATGGCATTGCCGGCAGCTATATAAGTCAATAACCTGTTTCTCTGTTTCAATGCCTGGTAAATAAAGATCAACCCTATTATGAGTATAAAAATCCGCATTAAATTTTCCAGGTAGTATTGCGGTAAGTAGCTTTTGGTAAAGAAGTTAAGTATGGTGTAAATACCGAGTAATAACAAAACAAATTGCTGGCAATATTTTAAAATTTTTTCCAGCAAGATATAATCCGTTTTAGTATCAAGGAATTTCCTGGTAAAGCTGATGTAAAAAACAGTTCCGGTGACCAACAGAAAAAAATCAAAATAACTGAAGTAAAAACTTGTAAAGTTTGATGAGGTTTTACCCAAAACGGCGTTTAAAAAAACAAGCAGGAACATGCAGAAAGAATAAAGGGAATTGTAGAGAAATTCTCTTTTTTTACTGATCATGAAATTGGTAGCCATAAAAAGTATCATCATTAGTAATATGCCGCTTAATACGAGGCTATAGATCTGCAGATCTGTTTTATTACGGGCAATATATGTTTTGTAATCACTAATATGATTTTCGGTAATAAACACCGGGTTAATATTATTGATATCATTTTTTAGCGGCTTCAATTCAATCAATACCAGAGATGTTTCTCCCGGGGCAAGTTTTATTTTTCTGTAACCGCTAATACTATCATTATTACGTATTTGCTGCGTAGCCAGCTGATTCACTTTGTACAGCTCAAAATGTTCAAAATAAGTACCGGGATTGATATACCCTGAAATTTCTTGTGTACCCTGATTATACAGCAACAGCTTTAAGAAAAAAGTATAGGTTACCAGCCCCGGCCGGATCTTTTTGGGAGCATTATAAATTTTAAATGGTATAAAGGTCTTTTGTAAAGCAGCCGCTGCTGTTAGGGAAGAACTACTGTCAATATATAACAATGAATGTTTAAGTAAATTGCTTCTTTCTGTTATAGATGATACGGATACAGCAAAACTGTCTGCTGCAACCTGGCCCTTACAAAAACTTACAATAAAATAAAAAAATAACAGGCTGGCAATACGTTTCAAAGTGCAGTTGTTTTATCAAACGTACATAAATTCGTTGAGATGTGATATGGTAAGCAGGTTTTTTTCGATGTATTTGAAGTACTGGTTTTCTATATCTTTGTTATTAATGGCGAATAATTTAAAATCTTCAAAAGCAAAGGCTGCAGATACCGGGCAGCTAAAACAGGAAAAGGAAGAAACTGTAGAAGTAAAACAATTACTTAAAGATGAGCGTACCCATAAAATCGCCGGGAGTATCCTGCTGTTACTTGCTTTTTTATTTTTTATAGCTTTCACATCTTACTTATTTACCTGGGGCGAAGACCAGGATAAGTTTAGTTACCGCATGTTGCTTGCCAATGATATAAAGGTGGAGAACCTGCTGGGTACCTTCGGGGCTTTTATTTCTGAAATATTTATCCGCCATGGTTTTGGGGTAGCTTCTTATCTTATCTGTACCAGTTTTTTTGTTTTTGGCATCAACCTGTTCTTTGGTAAAAAGGTTTTTTCCGGGATACGCAATATTAAGTACCTGGTAGTAGGTTTGCCCGTGATCAGCGTAGCCGCATCAGCCATTTTTCAACACAACCCCTTTCCATGGGGCGGTGCTGCCGGCGATATGATGAGGGACTGGTTATATATTACCATTGGTAAAATAGGAACGATAGCTATTTTAGCAGTAGCCGTTCTGTCTTATATTATCTGGCGGTTTAATCCGGTGTTCAAACTACCTTCAAAAAAAGTTGCAGATGATTCAACTGTAAATACAATTCCTGTGGCTGAAGAAATTTCAGAAAAAGTAGAATGGACTGATGAACAAAAACTAGCCAAAGGTAATTCCATGAAAACGGCAGGCGCAATGTTGAATATGCCTGCAGAGGAAAACAATGTACCTGATCATGATATCAGCCTGGTTGAAAAAGATGAACAGGAAGACGTGCCCGTAATTAACAAAGAAAAAATTATTACAGCAGTTGTTGAGCCCGTTAAAATAATATCTCCTGAAAGTGATCTTCCACTGGAAATAAAAGTAGTTCCGGAAAAGCTGGAAGACGATATTGAAATTGCAGTTGTAAAAACACCCGCCGCTAAACCATATGACCCTGTTTTGGATCTACGGGATTATAAATATCCTATCCTTGATCTGCTGGCAAATCATGGCAGCGATAAAATTGTACAGGATGCTGATGAACTGGAAAATAATAAGAACCAGATCATCAATACACTTAAGAATTACGATATACAGATACAGAAAATTTATGCCACTGTTGGTCCAACGGTTACATTGTATGAAATAATTCCTGCTGCAGGTGTAAGGATATCAAGGATTAAAAACCTGGAAGATGATATTGCCCTGAGCCTTGCTGCATTGGGCATACGTATCATAGCCCCAATACCGGGCAAAGGAACTATTGGTATTGAAGTACCCAATGCCAAGAAGAGTATTGTGAGTATGAAAACATTACTTTCTTCTGAAAAATTCCAAAAGAATAATTATTCACTTCCTATCGCCATTGGTAAAAAGATTGACAATGAAAATTTTATTGTTGACCTTACAACAATGCCGCATTTATTAATGGCAGGTGCAACAGGGCAGGGTAAATCTGTAGGGTTAAATGCTATACTGGTTTCGTTGTTATATAAAAAGCATCCATCGCAATTAAAGTTTGTGCTGGTTGATCCCAAAAAAGTAGAGCTAAGTATTTATAAAAAAATTGAAAGCCACTTTTTGGCAAAACTTCCGGGCGAGGAAGATGCTATTATTACAGATACTAAAAAAGTAGTTCATACTTTAAATGCGCTTTGTATTGAAATGGACAACCGTTACGACCTGTTGAAAGAAGCAGGTTGCCGCAACATAAAAGAGTATAACGAAAAATTTGTATCCCGTAAATTAAACCCCGAAAAAGGTCACCAGTATTTGCCTTTTATTGTTTTGGTGGTAGATGAATTTGCAGATCTGATCATGACTGCAGGCAAAGAGGTTGAAATGCCTATAGCAAGGCTGGCACAGCTGGCCAGGGCAGTAGGTATACATTTGATCATTGCAACCCAAAGGCCTTCGGTAAATATTATTACGGGTACCATCAAAGCAAACTTTCCGGCACGTATTGCATTTAAAGTAAGTAGTAAGATCGATAGTCGGACAATCCTGGATGCAGGCGGAGCAGAGCAGTTGATAGGTAAAGGCGATATGCTGATAAGTTACAACGGCGATATTGTACGCTTGCAATGTGCATTTGTTGATACACCTGAAGTAGATAAGATCGTTGATTTTATTGGAGAGCAGCGGGGTTATCCACAGGCATTCTTATTACCAGAGTATATTGATGAAAAGGATATGGAAGGAAAAGATTTTGACCTTGGTGATAAAGATCCTTTGTTTGAAGACGCCGCCAGGTTAATTGTAGCAAGCCAGGTAGGCAGTACATCTTTATTACAAAGAAGAATGAAGCTTGGTTACAATCGTGCAGGTCGCCTGATGGACCAATTGGAAGCTGCAGGTGTAGTTGGCGGCAACCAGGGAAGCAAAGCCCGGGAAGTATTGGTGAAAACCGAGGCTGATCTGCAGCAGATGTTAGATTCATACACGTGAGTCATGAGACGTCAGTCGTGAGTCTGAACCTACTCACTATTCACTATTCATCACTCACCTTTCACGATTCACAATATGTCAAAATTTCTTTTTGTTGGTTTGGGAAATATTGGAACCGAGTATGCAAATACCCGTCACAATATCGGTTTTGATATCATGAATGCATTTGTGTTAAAGCATGGAGGCGATTTTAAAGTTGAGAGACTGGCTTATGTTGCAGAAGTGAAATTCAAAGGAAAAAATATAACCTGTATTTGTCCCACCACTTTTATGAATTTAAGTGGAAGGGCTTTTAAATACTGGCTTGATAAAACCAAAGTGCCGCTTGAAAATACATTGACAGTTGTTGATGATCTTGCTTTGCCGCTGGATAAGGTCAGGCTCCGTCCCTCCGGTACAGATGCCGGACATAACGGTTTAAAAGATATTCAGAATATTTTAGGTACGGATGTCTATCCTAAACTGCGGTTTGGTATAGGTAATAATTATCCAAAAGGTATGCAGGCCGATTTTGTATTGAGTAGATGGCTTAAAGCCGAAGAGCCCACTGTATTGCATAAAATAGAAGTATGCCTGGAAATTATGGAGAGTTTTGTAACCTCAGGTATTGAACAGGCCATGACGGCATTTAATAAACTTTCCATTAAGCCATAGGCTTGAATTTGCTGATGATACATAAACATATAATTGTTTTTTTTTAGCTATTTGTCT